>JASHYS010000249.1 GCA_030042915.1 Acidobacteriaceae bacterium | reverse complement strand
CGCGCATCGTGAAAGAGAAACTCAATCGACTTTTCATCGGCCGTGAAATGAAGCCGGGTCAGCGGAAGATACTGAGGCTTGACGGGCACATTGAGCGCCTTGCTGAGTGCATCGGCCAGCCGAGCGTGATCGAATGCCGGCCGCGAGGCGCTGGCGTCGGCATCGTAGAGCACAAACTCGTGGGCCACTTCGAACTCGCGGCCCGGTCCGTTCTCAGCGGGCGCGGCCACAGTGCGCGAATAGACAAACCGGTGTGTGCCCTCAATCCATTGCGGCGAAGCAGGCATGTGCAAAGCCAGAGAGCGGTACTTCTCCTGCAGGCCGAGAGCCCGGTCGTAGTCGGCTGGAGTTACCTGTGCTGCCAACGCCGGACCGACGAGAAGCGCCAGCCACATACTGGCGTGCGCCTGGCGCCAAATGGAAACACGAAGAAACGTGCGCATGATGCAGGGCTCCTTTTCTGCGTGCAAAATTCACGTGCGCGATCGGTGAAGAGTTAGGTGGGTCACGAAACCGGAGATGCTTCGTGTAAACCGGCCTCCATGATATACAAAATTGTACGCATCGCGCACAAGCTTATTGTCAAGCGTTTTTTCCACCGCTCGCTACCGGCTGCGAAAATTCTTGATGGAGAGGACGTGCGTTGCACCAGACCATTGCCATCACTGTGAACGGAACGCCGCTTGAAGTTCCCGGCGGCGCCACAGTGGCTGCGGCCATTTTGCAGGCGGGCGCGGCCAGCCGCGTCTCCGTGCGCGGCGAATCGCGCCAGCCCCTGTGCGGCATGGGAATCTGCTACGAGTGCCGCGTCCAGATCGACGGCCGGCCGCACCAGCGCAGCTGTCAGGTTCTGTGCCGGCCGGGCATGCAGGTGACAACAGAATGAGCGCGTCCTTCGATGTTGTAGTGGCCGGCGCAGGCCCGGGCGGACTGGCTGCCGCCGCAACCGCTGCCGAAGCCGGCCTCAATGTCTGTCTCATCGACGACAACCCTGCTCCTGGCGGACAAATTTGGCGCAGCAGCGTGCTGAAGGGGCCCAGTGCGGACGCCGCTGCATGGGTGCGCCGGTTAGCTTCTCGCCATGTGGAGGTGCGATCGGGCTGGCGGGCCGTGGTTGCTGGAGGCGTTGACGGCCCAGCAGCCAGAACCTTGCGCATCGAGAGCCAGAGCGGTTACGCCGACATCGACTTCGGCGCGCTGATCGTCGCCACCGGTGCGCGCGAAATGTTTCTGCCCTTTCCGGGCTGGACCCTGCCGGGCGTTTTTGGCGCGGGCGGGTTGCAGGCGTTCGTAAAATCAGGCTTCGACGTTCGAGGAAAACGAGTCGTAGTCGCGGGAACGGGGCCTCTACTGATGGCCGTGGCGGCGAATCTGCGCGCGGCCGGCGCGCGCATCATGGCGGTCGCGGAGCAGGCGCCGCGGTCACGGCTGGCGCAGTTTTCAGCATGGCTTGCCTCTAACCATCCCGGCAAATTGGTTGAAGGCGCAGCTTTCGGACTGAAACTCCTGGGGGTGCCTTATCACACCGGCGCATGGGTGACCCGGGCCTCGGCGGCAGGCGCAGATCGCGAATCGCGCCTGCGCAGCGTTACCGTCCAAGCCGGCCGCGACTCCATGGAGATCGAAACCGATCTGCTGGCGGTTGGTTTTCACCTGGTTCCCAACACCGAGCTGGCGCAACTGCTCCGTTGCCGGCTGGAGCGCGGATACCTGAAGGTCGACGCTTTTCAGCGGTCGTCGGTCGAGCACATCTATGGCATCGGCGAATTGACCGCGATTGGAGGAGTCGAAAAAGCACAGGTTGAGGGCCGCATCGCCGCGCTCGCCGCGGCAGGACGCACCGAGGAAGCTCGGGCGCTATTTCCGCTGCGCGACCGATGGATGCGCTTTGCGCGCCGCCTCGACGCTGCCTTTGCGCTGCGCGATGAGCTGCGATCATTAGCTGGCGGCGATACCATTGTCTGCCGCTGCGAGGACGTCACCGGGAAGGAATTGGCGAGTTGCCGCTCCTGGCGCGAGGCCAAGTTGCACACTCGTTGCGGCATGGGACCCTGTCAGGGTCGGATCTGTGGCCCGGCCACGCAGGTGCTTTTTGGGTGGACCGCGCCGGCGCCCAGGCCGCCCTTGTTTCCCGCGGAGATTGCGGCATTGACGGAGCCATTCCCGCAGGCTGAGGCGCAAGGTCATCCGCCCGCCTTGGCCCGCGGCTGATTTGCGTTGTCCACAGCAGCCGCGAAAAAGTGCTTGACATTCAAGTTGCGCTTCATGTACTTCAATCAGATATCGACTGTTGTATACGTTGTTGTATACGATAGCCGCAAGTCGGAAGCGCTGCGGTAGCCCCGATTCACCCTGCGCTGGGATCCCGGATAGTTCCCCTGCAGCGATTCCAGAGTTGCTACATCCCGGAGCCGCTCAAATTCAGGTCGACGCGACCGCCAAGAAACCGTCGGCATTGCTCCGGGTCACAAGGGTACGCCTCCTCTGGAATCGCCGTAATTCACGGTCCATCGCTCAAGTCCACCATTCTTTGCCGTGGTTGAGTTCGCATTTCCCAGGAGGTCCAATGACTTACAAAAAGTGTCTTCCCCTTTTGCTGGCATGTTTGGTCTTGACGCCGCGATTCGCTCATTCGCAGGCGCAAACCGTGGGTCAGCTCGCAGGAACGGTCACCGACCCCGCAGGCGCTGCCGTTCCCAACGCGCAACTTACGCTCACCCAACCCACAACCGGCGCCAGCGTGAGCGCCACTGCGAATGGGACCGGAGAATACGTGTTTTCGGGCGTAATGGCCGGTCAATACGTTCTCAAGGTGACGGCCAAGGGTTTTGCCGATTCGGTCTTCAACAACGTGACCGTGGAAACCGGGCGCACCCTGAACCTGAATGTGCCGTTGAAAGTCGGCACCACGACGCAGACCGTCGAGGTGGAGGCATCGGGCGAAGTTCTCGAGACCACAACCAACACGCTCTCCACGACGATCACCCCTGATGCCGTGCAGGATCTGCCCCTGAATGGACGCGACGCCCTGCCCTTTGCACAGCTTGTGGCCGGAGCGCAGAGCGGAGGCGATGAACGGTTCGAGACCTTCGACGCCATGCCCAACGCGTCGATCAACATCACCGTCGACGGCATGAATGACAACTTCCAGCGCTTTCGCACCAACTCGACGGGCTTCTTTGAAGCTGCGCCGCTCCGCATCGGAGCCATCGACGAGGCGACCATCTCCACCGGCGACTTGACGGCCGATTCCGGCGCCGAAGGAGCCTCCGCACTTCGTTTTCAACTCAAGAGCGGCTCCAATCAGTTCCATGGCAATGCTTTCTGGCAGACGCAGAACAGCGCCTTCGACGCCAACACGTATTACAACAACGCGCAGACGCCCGTAATTCCCAAGCCTCCGTTTCACCTGAGCGATTTTGGCGGGAGCTTGGGAGGGCCCATCTGGAAAAACAAAATCTTTTTCTTCGGCAATTACGAGCAGGAATACGTCCCCGGCACTTCCACTGGCTACGAATCGGTGCTCACGTCGGCTGCGGAGGCGGGCAATTTCACCTACACCGGCACCGACAATGCACAGCACACGGTGAATGTTTTGAGCGTTGCCGCCGCCAATGGCTTTCCTTCAACCACTAATTCCGTGGTGGCCGGCGAGTTCAACCAGATCAATCCCACTCTCACCAAGCTCGGAGCCGTCCAGGACTCCACCTATCTGCCTTACCAGAATGAACTGATCTGGCAGTACGCGTGGAATTACAACCAGATTTATCCCACTCTGCGGGTTGATTACCAGATTCGCCCTACCATCCGGTGGCACGCGGCTTACGACCTGGAGTGGCGGACCTACCCCGGCTATCAGGCCTATCCCACCGATCCCTACACCAATTCCAGCTTCAATTCCAGCTACCAGACCCTCACCACAGGATTGGATTGGACCATTACGCAGCATCTCGTCAACCAGTTCAACGCAGGACTGCTGAACACGCAGGAAGAATTCAACGTCGGTCACTCGACCAATCCATTCTCCTCAGAAAACAACCTGATCATCGACGCGCCCGGCTTTGTAAATGGCGGCACCACTTTGTCTCCTTACATTCCCAATTACTACCTGCCCGAACCGCGCAATAACCCGGTGCGCGACTTCAACGACATGTTGAGCTGGAATCACGGCAAGCATACCTTCAGCTTCGGCGGCGATATGCGCATTGCCACCGATTTCGATACCGGCGAGGGCGATCCTCCCGGCTATTATCTCGGCATCAGCAGCTACGATCCGGCTCTCAACATGTTTAACGATACGAACTTTCCGGCCATGAACTTCAACGAGTCGAATAACCAGGATCCTGCCAATGCTGAGAACCTGTACGCCACTCTGGTGGGGCGCGTGAGCAGCATCTACGGATACAACTATGTGAACTCGACATCTCATCAGTACGAAGTTCTTGGCATCATGAAGCAGCCTGAGGCGCAGACCGTGGGCGGATTCTACGCCCAGGATTCGTGGCGCATGACTCCGCATCTTACGCTCAACGCCGGATTCCGCTGGCAGTTCTCCGGCTCCGTGCATAACACCAACGACACCTACACCAACCCCACCTACGCCGACCTGCTCGGCCCCTCGAAAACGCTCTTTCAGCCCGGCACCATCAATGGCATCACCAATCCGCAGGTCTATCTGCGCCCCACTCCTTACAAGGGCGACATGGTTCAGCCCTCGCCGAACGTTGGTTTCGCCTGGAACCCGGCATTCACCGGAGATGGTTTCTTGAGCCGCATCAGTGGCGGATCGAACCTGGTGATCCGCGGCGGCGCGGCGATTACGCATTACGACGAAGGCTGGACAACCTTCGAAGAGGCCACCGAATACTCGAATCCCGGAGACACGCAGGATGTATTTCTTGATGCTGTCGCGCCGGGATCGCCGGGCGGGTTTGCCGCCGGATCGCTGAGCCTGGGCCAAACGCCACCGTCACTCTACTCCTTCCCTTCAACTTTCAGCTTTCCGGTTCCGGAGTCAGACTTCACCTTTGGCAACCAGCCATTCGCCACGGTCGACCCGAATATCAAATCGCCCTCCATCGAAAACTGGTATTTCGGCGTGCAACGGAAGTTTCGCGGCACGGTTCTCGAAGTGAATTACGTCGGCAACCACTCCGTCCACATGTGGATGAACTACGACCTGAACGAGGTGAACATCTTCGAGAACGGTTTCCTGGGCGAGTTCCAGTCGGCCCAAACCAACCTGAATAACTACACTGCGGCAAATCCAAGCTGCGGGAACACCTCAACGTGCAGCTTTGAAGGGACCACGGGCTCACTGCCGCTGATGGAGCAGGCATTCGGTACGGGAGGATCGGCCTTCACCAACCCCACCTTCGGCAGCTTCGTATCTACCGGACAGGCGGGGGCACTGGCCGACGCCATCATCTCCAGTCCCGGGTATTTCTGCAGCCTGGTCGGCCTTGGAGGCGGCGCCTATACGCCCTGCGCCAGCTATGGAGCCACGGGTTCGACGGCATACCCCATGAACGTCTTCCAGGCCAACCCATTCGCTTCAGGCCTGCCCATCCAGCTGCTCTCCGATCCGGGGAGCGAATCGTACAACGGCTTGCAGGCGCAGATAAAGCACCCCGTAGGGCACGGGCTGATGCTCATGGCGAACTACGCTTACAGCCACGCCTTCACCAACCGCTACATCGGCGACTACTACACGGCCGACGAAGCCATCGGCAACTTCACCACGCTGCGCGATAGGGCGTTGAGCCGCGCACCATCTCCCTACGACCAGCGGCACACCTTCCGCGCCTACGGCATCTACAAGCTGCCTTTCCAGGGCGGAGGCCTGTTGAAGCGCGAGGTCGCTGGGGGATGGAGCCTGGCGCCGATCTTCGAATGGCAACAGGGGCGCAACTTCAAACTGCTGGGAGGCACCAATACCTACAACTACTACAGCACCTACTACAATGCGCCTGACGCGAGCGATTCCGGAGTAGTGCTCAATGGCACCACCGTAAAACAGTTGCAAAAAGCGGTGGGTTACTATCCCCAGCCCGGCAATAGCTACACGCCCATGCAGCTGATGAACCCCAACGTCTTCAGCAGCGGCAAAGTAACCGCGGAAGCGACGCCGGGCCAGCTCGGGCAGTTCATTTATCTGCACGGTCCGGAGTTCGTCAACACCGACTTCGCCGTCACCAAGATATTTCCCATCTTTGAGCAGCTCAAGCTGAATATGCAGGCCGAGATGCTCAATCTCTGGAATCATCCGGCATGGGCCGTGGTGGACGGATACTCCTACGGCACCAACAACCCGGCGCAATACGTCAACCTGCAGAACAGCCCGGTCGTGCCGGGAACGCAAACCGATCCGGCGTATCTGAATTCAGGCGGACCGCGCGATATTCAGTTTCGCGCGCAGCTGGTCTTTTAGATTCGGGGATGCGCAGAACGTGCGAACGCTGCTCCGGCGCAGGCGGCGTAGCTGTGGCCGCTTTCACTGGGGCAGTCTTCCCCGCTCGGCGTCAACGTGATGAACGTGCCGAAACTGGTAGAATCAACCCACATTGAGTGCTCAGCATCTGCTGCGGAATCCGCAGCAATTGAGAACGCGCCTTCGGCTTGCGGAAATTCCGGAAGCGCCTGGGACGAGAGCGGGCGGATGGCCAATTTGATCGCAACGGAAAAGAAAAAAACGCGGCGTTCCGGAGTGAAGGCTGAGCACGGCACCAGCGTCACCACCGCATTCCGGCAAATCCGCGAGCTCATCGTCCATGGCCGGCTGTCGCCGGGGACGTGGATCGTGGAAAGCGACCTGTGCGACCGCCTGCATATGAGCCGCACCCCTGTCCGCGGCGCGCTTTACCTGCTGCAGCGCGAAGGGTACGTGAAGGAACATCGCAACGCCAGCAAGTCGCGCATGGTGGTCACCTCGCTTACCAAGGAAGACGCCAACGAGCTGTATTCCATCATCGGCCGCATCGAAGGCCTGGCCGGCCGGCAAGCCGCCGCGCTCTCTGAGCCCGATCGGCTGGTGCTGGCGGAAAAGCTCAAACGGATCAATGCTCAGTTGATCCGGATTGCGCAACAGCGCACTCTCGAAGGCCCCAGCATCTTCGATCTGGATCGCGAATTTCATCATCTCGTGGTGAGTGCCGG
>JASHYS010000248.1 GCA_030042915.1 Acidobacteriaceae bacterium | reverse complement strand
GGCCTCAGGCCAATACGTGCAGTACGGCGAGCGGAAAATGCTTGGGATCGCCGGCTTTGTCGATGCCGACACGCGGCGGCGCCTGGGCATCGAGGCGGAGGGCCGTTGGGAAGAGTACTACCAATCTGCCAACGTCCACGTGGAAACGTACTCCATCGGGGCCCGCTACCACTTCACATTTCGCCACTTTCAGCCTTGAGTACCAGTACTGGCCGCAATTCACTTTCGGAGCCATGACGACATTAAGCGCCAGCGTTGGGTTGCGTGTGCGCATCTTTGGCGCAGGTCCGCGTGATTGATGCAGGCCGTCACGCTTTTTCTATAGATGGATCAGGCCGCGTTGCAGCGCTGTGACCACGGCCTGCGTGCGGTCACTCACGTTCAGGCGCATTAAAATCACGCTGACGTGACACTTTACGGTGGACTCAGTGATCCCCAGATCGGATGCAATCTCCTTGTTGCTTTTTCCTCTCACAATCAGGTCCAGCACTTCACGCTCGCGCGTGCTCAGGTCGGAGTTGGGAATGCGCGAGTTCAGGGCCTGTGTCACCGGTTGCGGCAGGAATCGGCCGCCGGCATGCACACGCCGCAGCGCGTTCACCAGTGCATCGTGCGGCATGCCTTTGATGATGTAGCTGCGCGCACCCGCCTGCAGGGCCTGGTGAATATCCTCGTCGCCTTCATAGGTGGTCAGCACCACAAACTTGGCATTGCGATGGCGCGCCATCACCGCGCGAATCGCCTCCACGCCGCTCATCCCCGGGAGGCGCAGATCCATCAGCGTGATATCGGGAAGGTGTTTTTCAAACAGCTCCACCGCTTCCTCGCCGCTGCCGGCCTGCGCCACCACGGTCATATCGGGCGTGGCTTCGATAATGGCCGCAATGCCCACGCGCATGATGGGATGATCATCGACAATCAGAACCTTGATCTTCGCCGCTTCCTTCATCTCCGCCTGTTCGTCCATCCGTTGCCTCCAGCTTGCTCTTCTTTCAATCTGGATGTAAAGGCGCGTCAGGGTCCGCGGGGCGTATCGAAGGCTGTAATCACCGGGAGTACATTTCCGTCGAGATCGAAGAAGCTGCGGCCGCGCAGATCACCTTCCGCGGCCGGCTCCCACCAGAAAACGCCCTGCCCCAGCCCGTTGGGAATGGCGCGCACGGCTGCATCCGCTGCGCGCAGAAATGCCAGTTGCCCTTCGGGATTCTCCGGAAATTCCGCACTTTTTCCCGCCGATTTGCCGGGCGTCCAGTTATATGCAGTCTCAACGACGATGATGGGGCGGCGATAGCGCAGGGCAAGATCGTGCAGATTGCCGCGCAGTGTCTCCATGCGCCCATGCCAGAACGGGTAGTAGGAAAGCCCGATGACATCGAAAGCAACGTGGTGCGCAATCAGGTTGTCGAAGAACCAGACGGCCGCGTCGTGGTCGCCGCTGCGCTCGATGTGGATCATGATGCGCGGTCTGGGCGCGGCGCCGCGACCCGCATCCACGCCCGCGATGCCGGCTTTGAGCAGGTCAGCGAAATTGTCCCAATTGTCCGGCAGCTTTCCATCGGGCCACAGCATGCCGTTGGTGATTTCGTTGCCTACCTGTACCATGTCGGGCATCACGCCCTGCTGAGCAAAGGCGGCAATGGTATCGCGCGTGTAGGCAAAGACCTGCTGCACAAGCTGCTTGTGTTTCAGTCCGCTCCACGCCGCGGGTGTGGGTTGCTTGCCGGGATCGGCCCAACTGTCGGAGTAGTGAAAATCGAGCAGCAGGTGAAAGCCCATCGCCTTGGCGCGCTTGGCCAGCGCCAGAGTGTAATTGAGGTCGTTGGGAAGCTTGTCGGGCGCAGCGACAGGATCGTGAAAGATGCGCAGCCGCACCCAGTTGTAATGGTGTTCGCGCAGCAGGGCCAGAACATCCTTCGGCTGGCCGTTCTCCTTGAAGATCACGCCATCCTGCTCGCACTTGGCCAGGAACGAAACGTCTGCGCCAATGGCATAACCCTGCGCCCTCACTGAAGGCGCGAGAACAAGAGCAAGAACGGCAATGCAGATCGGGATGAGAGATTTACGCATTCCCCGAAGACCGAGCCCTAAAAATAGTACTTTGCGGCCAACTGAATCTCTCGGTGACCGGTCTTGTTGTCGATGGTACCGGCGCTTGTGGATATGGTCGGTATGCCTCCGGTTGTGCCCTCATATCCCATATACATGTTCGAATCGTCAGCGATGAACTCGTTCCAGGGATGGTTAAAGAGATTGAATGCCTCGCCGCGGATCTCCAAACCGCGGCCTTCTTTCATGGCAAAACTCTTGAAGATGCCGGTGGAGTCGTTGATGAACGCCGGGCCGTGAATGTAAGGAATGCGATAGGTCCCATTCGCCAAATACGACGGCGCCACGAAACAGCCGGGGTTGAAGTACTGATTGTGAGCGAGGCCTTTGCGCGGATCGCAGGTCAACTTGGGCACGGCGATCTCATCGGGCGTGCCGTTGGCCCAGGCATTGATCGGGACCTCGTCGCTCGGCTCCGACGAAAATGGATATAGCTCCGACCAGATATTGATCACGTTGCGGCTGGCCGCGTACTCAGAGCCGTTGTAGGTGCCAATACTGATGGGGCCACCCGTCATGGCCTGGAAGATGCCGGAAAACTGCCAGCCGTCGAGCGCGCCGCTCGCCAGTTTGTTCCCGCTCATGTGCCTCGCAATCTCCGGCAGCTTCAGGTAGTAGGAGAAACTGACCATCTGTGAGCGGTCAAAAGGCGCGGGCCCGTACCAGCGGCGCATCACAAACGCGTCTTCCGCGTTATAAGCCAGGGTCTTGCTGAAGGTATAGCTGGCCCAGTAATTCAGCCATCCCTTTTGCCGCGTCACAAACAATTGCAGCGCGTTGTAATTCGAATCCAGGTTGTGGAAGTGCGTGTCGATGTCGGCGTAGTTGGCGTAGGGCCGGTAAAGCTGGTCGTAGTACGTGCCGTACCACGGGCCCGTTTCGCTGCCCTGCGGCACCGCGTTTTGAATCCCGTAGCCCACCAGGTTATGGCTCGTGTTCCCCACGTAGTTGGCCTCAACCTTGCTTGACCACGGGAAGATGTGTGAGAGGGCGAGATTCCAGGAGTAGGTTACCGGTGCGTGGTGATCGCTGGGGAACGCCGTTCCCCACACTGTAGGCAGCGTGCCTGCGTAACCCAGACTTGAGATTCCCGAGAGCGAGTAGCCGGGAGCGCCCGACGCCCATAGAGTGACCACATCGAAGTTGGGCGGCGCTTCAATGGCCGAATAGGCGTTGATGCCGGGGTCAATATAGTAGTTGGTGCCGGCGCCGCCGCGGAGAATGGTCTTGCCGCTGCCGAAGAGATCGTAGGCAAAGCCCACCTGCGGCGCCCACTGGAACCCGAGCGGCTTTGATCCGGATTTGGGCACGCCCGGCGTCGTGATGCTGCTCTCCATTCCGCTGTACGCGGTATAGGATGAGCTTGGCACATAGGCCGCGGGATTGAATACAGCGATGCGGCCCAAGCGGTCGTACCACCAGCCGATGTGATCCACGCGCAGCCCGTAGTTGAGCGTCAACTGCTTCGCCGCTTTCCACGTGTCCTGGGCAAAAAAGTCAAAGCGGTTGGCCTGCATCAGTGCCATGATGTTGCTGCTGCTCTGCGACCACTCGCACGTATGGCCCATCAATAAGTCAGCCCAGTCGTTGCCCGTGATTCCGCAATAGGTTTCCGTGGCAATCGAGCCGTTGTCGTTGCCCTCGGTCAGATTGTTGAAGCGGGCGATTTCAGTGTAGAAGCCGGCCTTGAGCAGATGCCTGCCCAGAAGCTTGGTGAGTGCGTCGTTGAAGCTGTAGGTATTCTGCGCGCTCAGAAAGGGCGGAACCTCGCCTCCGCCGATGTACAACTGATCGTTTCCAATGGCTCCGCTGCCTTCAAAGTCCACGTTGGGAATGATGCCGGATGCGCTCGTAAACAGATCCGCGTACGGATAATTCAGCGCCGTGGTTGAAACCGCGCTCAGATTGCTGATGGCCTCTTCGAGCGTGAAGCGCGTGTAGGCAACCGTCATCTCGTTGGTCACCGTCGGGCTCAGCACATCGGTCAGCGTGCCGTCGATGGAGTTCGATGCGTCCTTGCCGGTCTGGTAGGCAGGATAGGGAGTTTCGTTCCAGGTGTTGTACGGTCCGTAGGGCCAGGGCACGCTCTCGTTCTCGTGGTTGTAGCGGACTGAGACGTGCGTATTATCGCTCAATGCATAATCCATGTGCAGCAGTTCCTGGTTGCGCGGATCGGATGTGACGAAATCCGTAATCAGGTTGTAGCCGCCTTGGTTGGCCGGGTTCACATTGGGCCGCGGAAAAGCATTGAGCAGGATCTGTCCGGCCGGATCGATGGCGCTTGGCTGAATCTGTCCCCAGGTCGAAGTCAACTGGCTGTAGCAAGCTGACGTGTAATAGCTGCCGCTGCAGGGCTGGTTTGCAACCGGCCAGAAAAGGTAGCCGTTGCTGGCGTTCGAAAGATCGCCGAGGTAAGCCGAATCGGTGAAGTCGCCCTTGGCGATCCCGTTGCCGGTGTAGCCCGGCGATCCTGCTTCGGGGGGTACCACGGCCTTGCGCACGCCCTGGTCCACGTGCTGCTGCGAAATCTCAGTGGCAGCGAAAAAGAAAAGCTTAGCGTGATCGCGGCTCACGCCGGGCCACAGCACTGGCCCGCCGATATTGAGCCCGGGATAGTAAAGGCTGCTCTGCGGCTTGGGAAAGCCGATGGATTTCTGTTGCCAATCGGTCGCGTTCAAACTGTAGTTGCGCGCCGACATGTAACCTTCGCCGTGAAAGTTCCGCCCGCCCGACTTGGTTTGCGTCGAGACCACCACGGGCCCGTTCGGTTCGGCAGCGGAATAGGCCGCCGATTGCACCGTGAGTTCCGAAATCATGTCCACATTCGGCGTCACAGCCACGGCACCCGCAGTGTTCAGATCGGTGACATTCGCTCCTTCGCTCTCAATCGCCACTTGATCGAAGCGGTTGCCGTTCACGGTGAATGTGCTCGCGTTCTGCGTAAATCCGGCCTGCGCCGTGTTGTACTGCGATTGCGTAAAGTTGCCCGTGTTGCCTGAGCCGGGTATCAGTCCGAGTAGCTCAATGGCGCTGCGGCTTTCGATATCCATGTTGTGAAGTTGGGTATCGGTGAGTGTGTAGCTGGCCTCGCCTGATGTCGTGGGCGTCATCTCCACTGTCGATGCCGTTACCACTACGGAGGTAGTGGTGCTCGACACCGTCAACGCAATGTCTTTCAGCTCAATCTGGTCGTCGATATGAACGACGATGCCCTGGCGAAGAAGACTGTTGAATCCCGCGGCCGAGACTTTCACGTCGTATGTACCAGCGGGAATGCCGACGAACGAGAAGAAGCCGGTTCCATCGGCAGTCGTGGTGCGCACAATGCCCGAAGCCTCGTCGGTGACGGCAACGGTCGCCTTGGGAATGACCGCGTGCGTCGAGTCGGTTACAGTGCCGGTCAACGTAGCTGAATTGCCCTGTGCAATCGCTGCGGTGATTCCAGCAGCCAGCAATAAAACTGAAATACATCTCGCCAGGATGCGGAATTGTCCCTTCATTTGCGTTTGCCTCCTCGAATCTTTGCCGTTCAGTTCTCGTTTTTGGTATGCAAAAACTTCCCCGACCCACGAGCCAAGCCGCGCCGTCGCATGAGCGCGTCGAAATCGGGGCACAAAAATTCCTCGAATCCATGAAACAGGGAATCTTATTCCACACGCGAATTCGCGCGAATCCGACGAAAGTCGGACCCGCGCAAATTTGTCGATGCTTTAGTCTAAGTGACTGATGATAAAAGCCTAATTGTGACAGTGGGCTGCCGGCCAAGCAGAATCATGTGCTCGCGCGCCGCAAAAAGCCGGTTCCCGCGATTCCCGTTACCTGCCGCCGGCCTCGATCGTGAGCTGGTATTCGGGAACCAGGCGTATCTCAGCCAACTTGCCGATCTGGCCATTGGGAGCGAATTGTGGAGGATCCTTGAGCTCGAGATAAACCGGTGCGTCGTTGCGCAGCGGAAGAATGCTGAGCTCAAAGTCGCTGAGTCCCTGGGCAGCGAGAAATCGTCCCAGACCGATCATCCACGGCTGGCCATTGTAGAAATCATCGTCCAGGAGCCGATGGCCGGCTGAAAGCCGCGCCATGTCACCCTGGTATGCCACGCGCAGGAATAATTCGCTTAATCCGTTCATCGTTCCCGCTGGAATTTCGATTTCCCACTTGGCGGCCTGTGGCATTTCACCTGCATCGGGCGCCTGCGCTACGCCTTGCGGCCGCCACGACTGAGGAGGGCCAAGCTTCACCGGAGCAGCCGAACCGCCCGGGCAAATCTCGCGAACCTCAAGCGGGATCTGTCGAGACTGAGCGTCCGCGGCAAAGCGATCGACGCGTCCATTGGATTGGTCGCGCGTGAGCGGCAAACTCGCCTTCAGACTGCCGCTGGGCGGCGTAATTTCAAATTCAAAATGAGTGCTCTCGCGCGACTGCAACCACGCGCGTTCCGGTTGCGTCTCAGGATCGGCCACAAAATCCTGACCTGTGATCAACAGATGATCGGCGCCGCCGATGCGCACCTTCCATGCGTCTTCCGCTTCGCGCGCAGTCAGCACCACCAGCCTCATCGACTTGCCCTGCGCCGAAACTAAGTCGATCGAAGATTCAACGCCGGGCTTGATTCCGATGACGTAAGTGACGCCGGAATCACGGACCGTCTCACCGCTCGAAGCCTTGATCGATCGCACCGTCGCTGCGTCGAACGCAAACTCCGCCGGAATTCCCGGCAGAGCCTCAAAATAAATCGTCTCAACTCCCGTATTCTCGATGCGCGTGAACAATTGCGCAGTGCTGTAACGCAGAGTGACTCCGCCAACGCGCAGGTTGAAGGGCCAGATGAAATACGCGCCCGAAGGCAAATCAATCGGCTGGCGCGGCACCGCCAGCAAACCAGCAGGCAGACGCACCAGGAACTGCGTCCCCTTCCACGCCGGCGTAGCGTAACCGCGGACATAATTATTGAAGAAGATGAATCCGGCATCGCCATTGGAGCGCACCGCCGTGCGGGAAACCGAAAGATCGTCGGAACCGGCGGGCAGCGTCTCCGGCGTGTGCACCATCATTGGAGCTAGCTCAGCGCCGAAGTCGTTCAGAAAATAGTCAAAGACTTTGAGCTTGCGGAATGAATCCCGCTCCTGCCCGAACTCACCCAGCGGCGCCTGAAAGTCATAAGACTTGATCGGCAGGTCGTTGGGGTAGCCGGTTTCCTGCGACTCCTCGAGAGTCGACAGCTTGCCGTCGGGATTCTCGCCGCCCTGGAACATGTAGGTTCCGTAGAGGTTGACGCCGGAGCCCAGCATCACCGGCACCATGGCGGCAATATCGTCGGGCGCAATCACCGGCCGCCGGTGGTAGGTATCTTCATTCCCACCGCCGAGCTCAGCGGTCAGGTAAGGCAACTGATCGGATGCGGCGGGTTTGGCGCCAGGGTCGTTCTGCCCGCGATCAGCGTTCACGTTGGCCGCCACGCGGCTGGCAAAACGAAAGGCATAAACCTCCGCGGGAGGCAGCTTGGCAATAGAGCTGTCCCATGGCGCGTCGGGATAACCGCCATAGACGGGAATCACTGCGCCTTTCGGCACCACCGCATTGTCCCAACCCGTAATCAGGTACAACGGCGCGTCCAGGCCGCTGTCGATGGCGATCTTCTTCAGTTCCAGAATGTGTTCTTCGCCTGCCCCGGGCCCGCGCCGGCTGTATTCGTTCTCGAGCTGAATACCAATCACGGGGCCGCCATCCTTCCACAGCAGGCCCTTCAGTTGCATCCCGATCTGCGCATACCATGCGCGCACGCTGGCCAGATAGACGGGATCGTTCTCGCGCGTCGGGCCCTGCTTTACCACCCAATCCGGAAAGCCTCCGTTACGCACTTCCGCATGGTCCCACGGACCGATGCGGACCACCAGGTACATTCCGTGCTTGGCGCAGAGCTCGGCAAAGGCGCGCAAGTCGCGCTGCCCGTCCCAGTTGAATTGTCCCTCAATCTCTTCATGATGAATCCAGATCACGTAAGTGGAAACAATGTCCACTCCGGCGGCCTTCATCTTCAGGATTTCGTTTTCCCATTGCTCGCGCGGATAGCGCGAGAAGTGAAATTCTCCGGCGACGGGAAGCCATGGTTTTCCGTCGAGCGTCAGATACCGGCTGTTCACCCCCAACGTAACTCCGGATGGCGTGGTTTTTGAGCCTTCCTCAAATCTCGCCGGGCCGGGCGCATTCCAGGCCTGGCTCGCATCGATGCGAATCGGCGTGCCGTCGCTCTGCGCACCCGCAACTCCGGGCGCCGCGATCGCGGCCAGCACAAAGGCAGCAGCGCCCGCAAGCAGCTCCCCTGAGACCAGTTTCCTCGTCCTGGAAATACGCGCGCCCGCCGGGATCAATCGTATGCAGAAAGACATTGCGATAGGCTCCGTGCCTGCCATCCTCTATTCAAGCGTGGCTTTGCACCATCGCCTACGGAAACAACACTCTATTCCCTGCGTCCTTTCTTTCAATCCGCCAAAAGTCTGATCGCCACCGCTTTTTCTCTTCACCATTTCGTTTCGCCGCCGCGCGCTTCGCGGTATACTGAGCGCCGCAATGCCAAGACCAACTGTGTTTGCCAAATGGCTGGCGTTTGCGGCCTGCGTCCTGACCGCTCTGGCAAGCTTCGCCGCTGCCCAATCGGGTCCTCTTGCCGGCTATACGCGCCATGTCTGGCAGGCCTCCGACGGGCTGCCGGAACAGACGGTGCAGGCCTTTGCGCAAACTCCTGACGGCTATCTCTGGATCGGCACGACGGGTGGACTGGTGCGCTTTGACGGAGTCCACTTCCTCGTCTTCGACCGGCAAAACACACCCGCGCTTCATGAGAACAGTATCTTTTGCCTCATGGTTTCCCGCGATGGCGCTCTTTGGATTGGCACCGAGGGCGGCGGATTGGCCCGCTATGCCGGCGGCGAGTTCCGTTCCTGGACAACGCGCGACGGTCTGAGCAACGACTTTGTGCGGACCTTGGCCGAAGATGCTCACGGAAACCTCTGGGCCGGCACTGACAACGGCCTCCTT
>JASHYS010000021.1 GCA_030042915.1 Acidobacteriaceae bacterium | reverse complement strand
CCCTCTGCTCCTTACGCGGGAGGAGATCGCATCGATGACCGGTGCTACCCGCGAGACTGTTACGCGAACTCTGATTAAATTCCGGCGCCAGGGTTGGATCTCCATCGAGGACGCGCTGGTGACAATTCACGAGCCTGCACGTTTGCAGACACTCGAGCAATGCGACTAATCACGCATACTCACTTCCCTGGTGAAGCAGCAGGCGCGCTGTTTTGCTGAGACGATGTGCTCGGACTCGTTTGCTTGCTTGCGTCTGAGGGCTTCTCCGCGGCCGCCGCGCCCGTTGCGTTTCCGTGCTGCTCAGCAGCTTTCTCGCGCTCCTGCGCCCGCTTTTCTCTTTCAGCCGCGGCGTCGGCCTCGTTGACGTATTGGAACTCTTGTACCCTGCCCGGATACTGCTCACTGGTGAACACATGGTTCTGCTTGTCGATTGCGACTCCCACCAGTGCTTTGAATTGTCCGGGCAAATTGCCGTGTCCATAGCCGATATAAGTCAATAGCTGGCCTTTGCGATTGAAGACCTGCAGCCTGTCTTCCATTTCGTCAGCCACCCAAATGTTCCCGTCATGGTCGACCGCAATGCCCTTGGGCCGCGCAAAGTCTCCGGGACCGTCGCCATGTTTCCCAAACAGGCTGATGAAGTTTCCGTCGGCATCGAAAATTTCCACCCGGTTATTGAGCGTGTCACTCACGTAGACATTGCCGTCGTCGTCAACAGCCACGTCCTGTGGAGCAGCGAAATCGCCTGGCGAGGTCAGGTAATGGTTCTTGCCGCCCGTGCCGATGCGGCGCAACAGTTTGAGAGAATCAGCATCATAAACAAGCACCTGGTCCTGTTGCGTATCCACGACGTACAGAAAACGATTGGTCGCATCAATGGCGAGCCCAACTGGGACCTGCAGTCCCTCTGTGATTTGGTCCTGCATCTGGTGCTTGGGGTTGAAGATCAGCACCCGATGCATCTTCGCGTCGGAAACGAACAACCGATCGTCGTCATCGACGGCAAGGCCATTGATCCATCCGAAGTGAGCTTCATAGCCATTGCGGATGAGCTGTGTATCGTGGGTCTTCGGGTCGAAGACAAAGACCGCTCCCACTTTCTGGTCGGCCACATACAGCATTCCCTTGGAATCGACGGCCAACCCGTAGGGTCCGATCAGCTGGAAAGGAAAAGTCTTGGGATTGAATTTCTGGTCGGGAGACTCCGAGCCGGCTAGCCGGTCCATCCAAGTTGCTTTCACCTTGTCCTGGACTTGCCCGCTGTAATCGATCTTTTCTCCAGCAAAGAAATCAAGCCAACGGACGCGTGCGACGTTGGGCGGGCTCGGCCACACCAGCGTTTTGGGGTCGAAGTTGAATTTCGTGGGGCCGACCACTTGCGAGTTGTCGGTCGTCTTCTTCTTCTTGTCCTTGCCATAAGTTGCGGCGGTGAAAGGAAGAGTCGCACACAGTATGAGCAGCGGAAGCAACGCCAGCGGCCGGCGCATTCGAATCGGCGAATTGAGGAAGCGAAGCATTGTAGTCTCCACCTATTTGCTTGGAGCAGCGGTTTCGTTCTTGCCTGGAATCACGGTGTCGTTCATGTTGAATCGGTTCTTGTGGCAAATATCGCAAAACTGCATATCGTCCTGGCGATCTTGTACCAGCAATTCCGGTTGAGCCGAAGCGTGCGGTTGATGGCAGGAGAGGCAACTCAGTGGCACCTTCACCTTGGTCGCATTAGCTGGATCCATCACGTCAGAAACCGGGTGACCCTCCACCGGGTGTCCCAATCCGTAACGCAGGGGCAGAACTGGAACCTGGTTCACGCTGAAATAGTTGTCGGGCAGGAGCACTTGGCCCTTGAAGATCGAAAGCAACGGCTTGCCCTCCACCTTCTGGGCGGATGCGTCGGGACCGTGGCACTCCAGGCAGAGTCCGTTGCCCTGGACGCGCAGCAACTTCTCGTCGTCTCCTCCATGCGCGGTGTGGCAGGTCGAGCAGCCCTGGTCAAAGACAGGCTGATGCAGGGCTGCTTTTTTGCCCATATCGCCTATGTCGTTGTGACAGCCGGTGCAGATACTGACTGCGTCGGTCTTGGGCAGACCCGGCTGGTTGCTGGCATGTGGGCTGTGGCAATCTGTGCAATCGCCCATCGCGCCGGGATGTTGCACTTTGGCTTTATCGATCTGATCGCCGATGTCGGCGTGGCAAGTCACGCAGATCGATTTTGCATCGGCCTGCGTCAGCACCACTTTTCCATCCTTTGCCGGCGCATGACAAACATCGCAGTTTTTGTCGGCAAACGGCTCGTGCGTGAAGCTTGCCATCAACTTCGGCGATGACGACTCGTGGGGATTATGGCACTCCAGGCAATTCGCCGTACCAAAGGGCTGGTTCTGGTGCGCCTTCTGCAGGTCCGCATCCTTCGGGTCATGGCAATCCACGCATAGCGCCGGAGCCGCTTTGGTGAGATGGTCATGGTTCTCCACTGTGGGATCGGGGCCGGTCTTATGAACCAGGTGGCAGGTGTCGCACCCCATATCGAGCGCCGCATGATAGCTGCCGCCCTTGGGAACATTCAAGCCGGTATCGTGGCAACTGAGGCAGAGATTTGTTTTCTTATCGCCTGCCATCGGTTTCAGCAATTGGTTGGGGTTATCGCTGGCGTGTGGATCGTGACAACCGAGGCAGTCGCGGACGGCCGGCGGATGTACCGTTCCTTTGATTTGCGCCGCTTCTTTATCCGCGTGACAGGTGAGGCAAAGGGAGACGGGAGTGGCCTTGATCAACGTGACTCGCGTGACGTCGCGATTGACGCGTATCTCGTGGCAGCTGGTACACCCGGCAGCGATCGCCGAGTGAACGTGCTTCCCGCTCGACTTGTCGGCGTGACATTGGGCGCAGGTGGCGGAATCGGTGTTCTTATCCAGCGGGACGGGATGGATTGCTGCCCCAGCGCGCAGCGGCGCCAGCACAGCCAAAACCCCACAAACCCACAGACTCAAAAAAGAAACGCACCCACGAGGGGTAGCTGAATTGGCGCGACCTGGGACCTGATTCATACCAACTCCAAGCCGCTTTATTGCACGAAGGTCACCGTACTGAACGGTGCCAACAATTGATCGTCCAACTTATTGAATAGAAATCGATTATTTCTGCTCGACGGGCCGCGGCCTGCAATTCGACCCTGTGATTCGGCTCACAAAATGGGGCTTCTGCCGCAACTTGCTCGGTCAAATGCCCCACTTCAGTCGCAGGTTTTCCGCTCGTGATTGTGGCACTTTGGGAGAGGAACTCTTTGTGCGGAAGGATCCCTTTGTGCCCTCACGCACTTCAGGCGAACTGGCGCAAGTGTGTGTGAAATGACGGTCGACGCTGTGTGATTTTGCGCACGTCGCCGCCCCTGCAAGTTGGCTAAGTCGTTGTGCACGTGCAAGATACTGGCGAGTCCGGATCTGGTCCCTCGTGTGCATATGCTTATGCGAAGGGAGAAGAGACTCCCGGCCAACGCGTTTCTCTGCTGCCGGTTTCATCACGCAGCAGGTGAAGGCGCTCAACAGCCGGGGTTTCCCAGGTGAATTCGGTGCGCGTCAAGTGGCAACTCAAGGCGCTCATTCCGGTGGTCTTTGTGCTCCTGGCCGGCCTGCTGCTCTTCACCGCCGCCACGGTATCGGTGCGAGCAACGGCCCGGGATACTGTGCTAATGGTTGCCGGAGTCGGAGCCATTGTGATTTGTGCGGTGTCGATTGCCACTCTGGCTTATGTGGTTCAACGTCCCATGATCGAACTGCAGGAAAAAGTCGCACTGGTGAGCGATGGCAACCTGGACGTCGCCGTGAGTTTCTCAGGCCGGAACGATGAGATCGGAGAGCTGGGCCGCAATTTCAATTCCATGATGCAGCAGTTACGCGACACGCGCAAGGAGATCGAAAACATGCATCAAATACAAATCTCTCGCGCTGAACACCTGGCGACACTTGGAGAGCTGGCGGCCGGTCTGGTCCACGAGATTCGCAACCCACTGTCTGGAATTGCCGGAGTCATCGACATCATCGCTCGCGATTTGCCGTTGGCTAGCCCTTCTCGCGCCACGGTAAAGGATCTACGTTTGGAGATCGATCAGATCAATCGCATTCTGACTGACTTCCTTGAAACGGCCCGGCTTCGTCCGCCGCGGGTCATGCGCAGCAACCTGAATACCACGGTGGAGCATGCCGTGATGCTTGCGCGCCTGCAAGTGTTGAATGAACCGATCCGGATCGAACTGCACCAGGCTCCGGAGCTGCCGGAGGTCGAACACGATAGTGATCAGATTCACCAGGTCGTCCTTAACCTGCTTTTGAATGGGATTCAAGCCATCGATGGAGGAGCGGGCACCGTGCTTGTGGATCTGGGACAACGGGCCGAGTTTGCCAGTGTTGTGGTGAGTGATACCGGGCGCGGGATCCCGGAAAAGCAGCTGACAAACATCTTCCGGCCCTTCTTCACCACGAAAGAGAATGGCACGGGGTTAGGCCTTTCGCTGGTGCGCCGTATTGTTGACGAGCATCACGGCCATATCAGCGTGACCAGCGCAGTGGGCAAGGGCACTTCATTTGAAGTCCTGCTCCCTTACAGCATGGCCTCCGCCAGTCTGGTAACGGCCTGATACCTATCCATCATGGAATCAGTTGTTTTCGCGAGGTTCGGCAACATCCCGGGAGGGATTTGCTTCCAAGTATTCGCGACGCTCAGGCACATCGGCGCCAGTTTAAGGTCGTGAGATCTTCGAAGCCGGAATTCAAACCTCCCCTGCCGTCCCCGGCTTCAAGTGTGCTTTGGATCACAGTCGGTGCCCATTTCCACTCTTATGATGGCAAACGATGTATGCAAGGCCACATCGCGAGCTAACGCGCCATCCCCACTGGGAGACCAGCCCATCGTTCCCCGGGACAGGAAGCGCCGAACCGAGCCGGACCTGGGAAGGCGGCAGGGGGCAAGGACCATTGCCTGCGAAAAAGATTCTGATCGTCGACGACGAGCGGCTTGTGCGCTGGTCGCTGCGCCAAAAGTGCGAGGAGTGGGGTTACCAAGTCGTCGAAGCCAATTCCGGTGAACCCGCCCTCGAACTCGCTCACACTGAGTCTCCCGATCTCATCCTCCTCGACGTCCGCATGTCTGACGTCACCGGCCTGGAGGTGCTCGATCAACTTCGCAAGAACGGGAACGACCGCGCCATTATCATGATCACCGCCGATCCGCAACTTGACGACGTGAAGGCCGCGCTTAAGCTGGGCGCCTGCGACTTCGTGGGTAAGCCGATCGATTTTGACGAGCTCCACGATGCCATCTCGAACGCACTTGCAGCGAATTCCCGCGAAAACCCTGACCAGGTCCGGCGCGGAAGAGTGCGCAACGGCGGCTCTGAGAACGTGATAGCCGTTTCACCCAAGATGACGGAATTGATGAATTTCGTCGCCAAAGTTGCCTCGTGCGAGGCCATGACCATCCTGATTCAGGGCGAGAGCGGCACCGGGAAGGACCTGATCGCCCGGAGTATCCATGCTGAGAGCTCACGGCGCGAAAGACCGTTTGTAGCCATCAACTGCTCCGCCATTCCCGAAACCTTGATGGAAGCGGAGCTCTTCGGTTTTGAAAAAGGCGCGTTTACCGACGCCAAGCAAATGAAGAAGGGTCTCTTCGAGGCTGCCGACGGCGGAACGCTCTTTTTGGATGAAATCGGTGAGCTTTCTCCATTGCTTCAGGCCAAACTTCTGCGGGTCCTCGAGGACCGGATTGTTCGCCGTTTGGGTGGCACCACCGATTTGCGCGCCAACGTGCGGGTGATTGCCGCCTCCAATCGCGACCTTGAAAAACTTGTGCGAGAGGGCCAGTTCCGCCACGATCTCTTTTATCGACTGGCAGTCATTGCGATTTTCATTCCACCGCTGCGCGAACACAAAGAAGACATTTTACCCTTGGTCAACTTCTTCATCGATCACTACAACGGCATTTTCCGCAAATCAATTCACGGCATCAGCGACGCGACGCGTGACCTCATTCTGAGCCATGACTGGCCCGGCAACGTGCGCGAATTGAAGAACACTATCGAGCGCGGAATGATCCTTGAAGATGGGCCATTTCTGCGGCCCATGGACCTTCCCTCCTCGTGCGCGGGAGAAGCGGATGGCCGCACCATGTTCGAACGGTCGTCGCCAACCGATGGCGGCCTCAAATTACCCAACGGCCGGGCTCTTCCGCACCTCTTTATTCCTGAAGGCGGCACTTCGCTTGAAGAAATGGAGCACCGCATGGTCGAACTGGCGATGGACCAGGCGAATGGCAACCAGACCAATGCCGCCAAGCTCCTCGACATAAGCCGCGATGCTTTACGTTACAAACTGAAGAAATTCGGCCTGGTCCACGGTGACGTCGAAAACTGATCTGGGCAACCCCATACTTCCCTGCTCTCGCCGATTGAGCCATCCCGCTCCAGACTTACGTACTCCACGACGCATCAAAGAATTTCCGCCCAAGTGTTCTCCGCGGTAAATTCCCTTCTCAGCTTTTCATCCGCCGCAAGATGAAACAATGCTTTGCTCCATTTGCATACACTGAGCCCCCAATCCTTCTTTTTCCAGTCCAGAAGTCTCGTTCCTTAAGTTTTTCTAGGATCAAACCAGCGCGTCGATACATACCGTGAGGGCACTTGTCCATGTCACGGCATCTATTCATCGCACTATCGATTCTTGCGGGCGCAACTCTTGCTTTCTCCCAACGGGCGACACCATCGGGCGACGTGCTCGGCGCGCACCTGAATTATGGACGCGGCTGCGCGGCATGTCATGCACCGCACGGCGGCGCTTACGGAAACGGCGCCGCCAAAACGCCAGACTCCACATCGGGCAACGTTGCCCTCTGGGGCGCGGATGTCGCCAGCCTTTACGGTAAGACGATCACCTTTGCCGGCAATATTACTGAAGTTCTGCCCAGCAGCCTTGCAGCGGGCACTCCCGACGTGAGCGGGATGCTCACTTGCCTTGGATGCCACGATGGCAACTACGCGCAAGGCGCCATGATGAAAGACCAGGTCTACGAAACCCTCCCTGCGACCTACGGAAAATCCACTACCGTTCCCACTTTGCTCGGCAATAACGGCTCTGGTGCTGGAAACTATCTCAACCAGCATCCCGCCGGTCTGAACGCGGTGATGAAGTGCTCCGGCGCCGGCAATTGGGATTGCAGCCAATCCAATGGCGTCGTCAGTATGAAGGGAACCTATTCAAGCCAATTCGTAAGCCACTATGGCTTCTTTGTGGAACCCGCAGCGTACGCCAATTCGGCCGTGGTGGTCTGCACTACCTGCCATGATCCGCACGTGATGAACGTTGTCACAGTAAGAGCCGGTACCAACTCCGGACTGCAGCCCGGTACCTATTCCACCATGTTCTTTCTGCGCGGGCCCTACAATCCCTCCGACACCAATCCGCTATCGAACCAGACGGCGCAATTCTGCCGGCAGTGCCATGGCGATTTGTCGAATGAGATGAACGGCGGCACCGCGGGAACTGTCTTCTAGTCGCGCAACGAAATCGACGCTGATGGAAGTTGATCTGAGCGCGGCCGCGCATCCGGCGCGCGAAGCCAACCTGCGTTGCTCACTTGGCTATCCGGCCAGGCCGGCGTATGCTCGACGCGGTAATGCTGCCGTCGGCGTTGTGCGGGGTCCCGTGACATACCAGCACGCACGTACCCGTTGTGGAGCTGTATGAAATTGGCGCCCCGGCGTTCGATCCCACGACATTGACGTCAAAATCGACCAGCGATGTTCCGTCGATGTTGGCGCTCGTGGCGCCTATGCCGTGCGCCGTGTGGCACACTGAGCACGAGAAGCCGGCGTTAATGTGCGTGCTGTGCTGTGCCCAACTCGTGTTCTGGATAATCTGATTGGACAGATCGTGGCACTTGCCGCACATGGCGTAAGGTCCATTCACACTCAGATCCGGATTGGGATACAAATTCGTGATCAGCTGGCCCGGTGCCGGGGCCTGGCTGAATTGATATTGCCGCTCGAGAATGTGGAACCACTTGGAGCCATGCGGACCGTTCGGGCCGCTGCCTCCGAATTCCCGATTGTCGTCGCTGTTGTGGCAATCGGTGCAGAAGATCTGCGTCCCCATGGCGCGGCCCGGTGTGATGCCGTCTTCATTCAACATATAGGGGAGCAGGCTGGGCTGGGGCAGCGTGCTGCTGCTGGTATGCATCACCGGATGGCTCGATGTCGCCGTAGCCGC
>JASHYS010000247.1 GCA_030042915.1 Acidobacteriaceae bacterium | reverse complement strand
GTGGTCTTCTGCACCGTCGTGCTCACCACTGGACCCATCTGGGCGCGCCGCGCATGGGGCATCTGGTGGACCTGGGACGCGCGTCTCACCACCACGCTGGTCTTGTGGCTCATCTACGTCAGCTACCTGCTGTTGCGGCGTTTTGCCGCCGGCCCCCAGGTGCAGACCCTTGCCGCCGTTCTGGGTATCTTTGGCGCGCTCGACGTGCCCATTGTCTACATGTC
The DNA here is from genome assembly GCA_030042915.1 of Acidobacteriaceae bacterium. Next base: position 3,638 of record JASHYS010000247.1, on the reverse strand, counting down.
GAACCGCTGGTGGCGCACCCAGCATCCCGCGCCTGTTTTTGGCGGCGCGGCGGGTTCGGGTATGGATCCATCCATGGTGGGCGCCCTCATGTGGAACATGCTGGCGTGGTTCGCCTGGGGCGTATTCATTTTGATCTTGCGTTACCGGGTGGAGCGCCAGCACCAGAAGATTGCGGCCGCCGAGGCGCAGGCAGCGCTCACCGCCTGATCCGTGATCGGACCGAAATCAACGCCAGGAGCGAGGCAGTTATGGATAAAGTAGCAATTCTCGATCACCAGTTCAGGGTAGCGGCGTATGTCGTCACCTGGATCATCCAATTGGGCTACCTGACCTGGCTGGGGATCCGCTGGCAATCGCAGAAACGGCAATCTCAGCGATAGCGCAGCACGGCTGCCCGCGGATTCAGCTTTGGCGAGCCGCGCCTCTTGAACGGTACGTCAATCTTCGTGCAAATCGGAGGGAGCAGCGGCCTTCAGGCCGCTGAATCCCGCGCAAGCGATCGTTGCGGCTTTAGCCGCGGGCCCTTTTCGCGGCAAAACTTCCCAACCGGTTCTCTACCGGAAAATTGCCCTTCCCCCCTCCAGCCGGTAGACTGGGGGTTCGAGGGGCCAGACATGTTAGTGGTCATGAAGGCGCAGGCCACGCCCGAGGAGATTCAGGCGGTCTGCGATCATATCGAACAATTGGGGTTCCGCGCCCATCCCCTGCCCGGCGCGCAGCGTACCGCCATCGGTATCACCGGTAACCAGGGCGAGGCCGACCGCGGCAACCTCGAATCGCTCTCCGGCGTCGCTGAGGTCATCCGCGTCTCCAAAGCCTACAAACTGGCCAGCCGCGACGTGAAAGAAGAAGACACCGTCATCCGCTTCGCCCATTCGAGTGCCACCATCGGCGGGCACGACCTGGCCATCATCGCCGGACCCTGCTCCATCGAAAGCCACGAGCAGGCCTTCGCCATCGCCGCTCACGTGGCCGCAGCCGGCGCGCAGTTTTTCCGCGGCGGCGCTTATAAGCCGCGCACCTCACCTTACGCGTTTCAGGGCCTGGGCCTTGAAGCTCTGCGCATCATGGCAGAAATCCGCGACAAATTCGGGCTGCGCATCGTCACCGAGGCGCTCGATACCGAAACCTTGGACGTGGTCGCCGAGTGGGCCGACGTCGTGCAGATCGGCGCGCGCAACATGCAGAACTTTTCGCTGCTCAAGAAGGCCGGCCGTCTGCGCAAGCCGGTCCTCATCAAGCGCGGCATGAGCGCCACGCTCGAAGAATTTCTCATGGCCGCTGAATACGTGATGAGCGAAGGCAACTACGAAGTGATCCTCTGCGAGCGCGGCGTGCGCACTTTTTCTGATCACGCCCGCAACACCCTCGATCTCAGCATCGTTCCCGCCTTGCAGCACGTCAGCCATCTGCCCATCCTCATCGACCCCAGCCACGGCACCGGCCGCCGCGACAGCGTTCTGCCCATGGCGCGCGCCGCCGTCGCATCTGGGGCCGACGGCGTGATGGTCGAGGTGCACGACCACCCCGAAAAAGCGCTTTCCGACGGCCCGCAGTCCATTTACCCGGCGCAGTTCGCCACCATGATGGATGCGCTCGAACGGATGGCGCCCATCGTGGGCCGAAATCTGCCGCGAGCCGTGCACGCTCCCGACCGAGCTCTGGCCAAGGCGAGTGGACAGTGAACAGTGGACTCCGTATGCAGCAGGCTGTCATCCTGAGCCAGGTTTGGCGCGCATCTCCTCGCTCCACCTGTCTCGCGGGCACCACAATCTCACCCGCTCCCTGAGGGAGCACGGACATTAGCCCAGGACTTCAGCGCAGGGCAGGACGCAATATGATCGGTAAGCCCCGTAGGGGCGGCGGAACCGAATTCGATCTTCGGCGGGGCCGGAGTCGCCTTACCCGAATAGCCTGCATCATCTTGCCCGTAGCGCTGCTCACCGCATGCCGCACCCATGACTTTCCCCAATACCCGCCCAACTATCGCGAGTATGTCTACGTAACCAACGGCGGCAGCGACACCGTCACGGTGCTCGACGTGGTCGATGTGCGCGTCGATCGCGAGCTGGCCGTGGGCCGAAATCCCATAGCCCTTGCCGCCAGCCCCACCCGCAACGAGATCTACGTCGTCAACTCCGGCGACGATGATGCCAACGGCTCGGTCTCGGTGATTAACGCCGAGCGCAACGCCGTCGTGGCCACCATTCCCATGCACAAGCGGCCGCTCTCCATCGACCTCGATGCCAAGGGAGACTTCGCTTATGTCGCCAACTCCGGCTCTGGTGTGATCTCCGTCGTCGACCTCAAGGCGCGGCGCGAAGTGGCGCAGCTCGGCGCCGGCCAGGACCCCGTGGCGGCGCGCGTGACGCCCGACAACAAGACACTCGTGGTCGCCAATCGCAGCGGCAACTCCGTCACGCTGCTCGACCCCGCAAGCGGCCGCGTGCGCGCCGTCTTCAACGGCTGCCCCGGAGCGGCAAGTCCCGTCATCCTGCCCGATTCTTTCAAGGCCTTCGTGGCCTGTTCCGCCGGCCATCAGGTGATGGTCATCGCCCTCCAGCGGCTGGACACTCATCCCGCACAGCCCGATCGGCTTGAGGCGCTGATGGACGTCGGCCATGCACCCGTCGATCTGGCCCTCAAACCCGATGGAGGCGAGATCTTCGCGTCCAATTCGCTCTCCGACTCGATTTCAGAGATTTACAACGCGACCGACGAAGTGGGCGACACCTATCTGATCGGTGACGACCCCGTCTCCAGCGTCGTCTCCCGCGACAATTCTCTGCTCTACGTCGCCAATCTGCGTTCGCAAGAGGTGACGGTGTACTCGATTGACGATGGCCAGCGGCTCAGCCCGTCCATCCATGTCGGCGACGGGCCCGCGGCGTTCGCCTTTTCCGCTGCCGGCAACCTGTTGTTCGTCGCCGACAGTCGCTCCGGCGACGTTGCCGTGGCGCGCACGGCCACGCAATCGCTGTTCACGCTCCTGCCCGCCGGCCGCGATCCCAACGCGCTTGTCGACAAAGCATTCAAAGTCCGCTGACCGGTTGCCTGGATCCGGTTTTGAATGGGCAGGGCTTATCGGGGCCCTCGGAGCCTCTCGCGGACACTTTTAGCCCCTAAGGGATGTTTCCGTGTCTCAGGTGCGTTGCTTGGCGGCAATCTCCCCGATCGCACCGACAAGCGTGTCCAGGTCGGCGATGGTCGTGTAGACATGCGGCGTCACGCGCACACAACTGATGTTCTCCCACACGATGCCCACGGTGTGAATTTTGTATTGGTTGAAGAGGGCGTTCTCGAAATCCGATGGAGTCATGCCGTCGATGGAGACCCCGCAGATGGCGCAGGAGTACTTCGCGCTGAGCGATGTATGCAGCTTGACGTTAGGAATCGATTGCACGCGCGTGGCCCAGTAGTCCTTCAGGTAGCGGATGCGCGCTTCCTTGCGCCTGGCGCCGATGCCGTTGTGAAAGTTGATGGCTTCTCCGATCCCCTCTTCGATCGGGAAGCTGCGCGTACCCAGCGTCTCAAACTTGCGGATGTCGCCGCTGCGCGGTTGGGCGTTGCACGTCAGCGGCCAGATTTTTTCAATCTTCTCGCGCTTGATCCACAACATGCCGCTGCCGATCGGCGC
>JASHYS010000246.1 GCA_030042915.1 Acidobacteriaceae bacterium | reverse complement strand
GGCGTTGGCCGGCAGCTCTGAGACATATATATTGTCTGCCTCCATCTCCACGCCGTCGTACCACCACGCGCGGTTGCGTTCGAGCGGGCCCGAAAATGTGAATCGCGGAACAAACTCCTCAAAGTGGATTCCGTTCAAGTCGCGGAGCGACGGAAAAAAATTCGTCGCGTTAAAGCGAAACTTGTTGTCGCCCATTCCCGTGTAGTACGCGATCACACCCCCGGTCGCGCGCCCGAACTCCACCGGGTAGCGCGTGCTTTCCTGGTCAATCGAGCGCACCGCATCGGTACTCACACGCAGGCTCAGCAGTCCGCCCACCGGCGCGCGCACATCGAACCCGTCGATCGTGTCCAGCGTCTCCCACGTCTCCGAACCGGCCACGTGTACTTGTCCGCTCGCATCCGGCACTACCCCGGGATAAAAAGCCAGCAGAGCGCGGATGTCATTCGACGGCTCAAACGGAATGTTGACGATCTCCGTCGTATTCATCGTGCTCTGGTCCGACACCTGCTGCGTATCGATGCCCTGCGTCGACGCCGTCACGCTCACCTGTTCGCGCACAATTTGCTCATGCGCCAGAATCACGCGCACACTACGTTGGCCGGGCTCGATTCCGCTCTCGTCCGTCTCATAAAATCCCGGCTTTTCCACGTGGATCGCGAAAGGCGTTTGCGGCTGCGCCGAGTCCACGCAGTTTCCCGCGTAGTCCGTGCGCAGTTGCATGGGCGCAACTCCCGGCTCTCGAATCGTCACCAGTGCGCCCGATACCGCCGCGCCGTTTTCATCCACGACCGTTACCATCATGGGTGCCGCAACGGTTTGAGAGTGGCCAACCACGGGCGTGGCCCAAAAAACGAAAAGCAGGCCCGCGCCGGCCCGCCTCGCATATTCAACACATCGCATCAAAACGAATCCGAAGGTGCATCCGGCGCTCCGCCTCGCCGTCAGTATACGCCGCAGCGCACTGTCGCCCGCTGCCTGCGCCGTAGGCGCAATGTTCATTAGCCCAGCGCTGACCCGAACTATTGAACTACGGCCACAGCTTCCCGCGATCCCTGTTCGCGCCCCGAAACTGCGCCCTTTGTCGCGGCCTGTCGCGCTGGCAGCGTTCGCCAGACGAAAACACCCAAATAGAAGACACCGAGAGCCGTCACTGAAAGCGCCGCCGGCCGCGTCAGCACCAGGGCCACCAGGTCTCCAGCGATTCCTGACGGACGCTGGCTGAAAACACGGGGAAGGCCGAGCAACAGCGTCGATGGAATATCCGCGGTCAACACAATCGCGGCGGTATTCATCAGGCTCGCCACCCAGCGAACCCGGCTGCCTTCACGCCAAAGCATGGCACAGGCAGGAATGGTAAGCAGCAGCAGCTTGGCGTCGTGCAGGCGATGGTACACCGGCAGCACAGAAAGAGCTGAAATAGCCGCCAGGGCGAACCATGCATTCGACTCCGAGAAGCGCGACCTGAGTATTCGCACTGCCCCAATCAGCAGCAGTACCCCGCAAGTCAGATAGCTGGCAAGGTTGTAGAAACCAGGATCGTCGCGGAAGACGCTGAAGATCGACTGCAGGCTGATCACAACGTCGGCGTAGCGGAAGGCAAGCGAGGTCGGGCCGGCGTCATTCAAGCTGCCGCGCGCCGAACCCGCCGCCAGGTTCGCCTGCATCTCCGTCGCCCACTGCGGCGCCGTGTGCGAAACCCACAGCAGAGCCGGCAGCGCCACCACAGCCACCAATACGGCAACTTGAAGCGACCGCTTCCGGTTGCGCCCACCCACCAGAAGGAAATAGAGCCACACCAGAATCACATCGTGCGGCTTCAACAACAAGGCCACTGCCATGCAGACCACGCCGGCGCCGGTATACCGCTCCTTGAGGAAACACCACACCGCAACCGCGCACAGCGCCACGGCAATGCCGGCCATATTCCCCAGCGTGTACGCAATCTCAATATTGCTCAGCAGAACGCAAATCAAAAAGAGCGAGAGTCCGGGCGCAAACTTGCCCCCCACGTCCCACATCAGCAGGCAAGCAACCGTGAAGCTTGTGGCGATCAGAACCATCCACAGCACGTGTGCGAGTCCATATGGCAGCAAGGCGAACGGAGTCACCAGCGTCAGCGCGCTCGGCAGATTGATGCAGGCGAACACACCTTTCCGAAACATGCTCAATTTGAAAGGGTCGGTGGGTAAACTCCCGCCTTCAGCCAGGTACACGCTCTGGAATACCGCCGGTTTGTACGGATCCTGATGCTGGATCAGGCAGCGCGCTCCATAGTAAACCGCCTTGAAATCCGCCATGCCGGCATAGGAGGTGACTTCCAGACACGTGCCCCAAAGCACAGAGATGCCGATGCACACCAGAATCCAGATCAATGCGGTCCGGCGCGCGCCGCTCAACTTCAGCCCGCCGGTGCCCTTCTCGCTCGCATTAACCGTTGACGGCATTCAGCAACCTCCCCACCTCAAGCAGCCGATTCCGCTGCCTTAGCGGCTAGCGGCACAGCTGGTGCCTCTCTGCGTTCCGCAACCGCATCCCCAACCGCGTCGTATCGCACGTACACCCACAAATAGAAAACTCCCATCGCCAGCAAAACCAGCGGCGTCGGCTCCAGGAAGATCATTGCCAGCACCTTGCCCACCATCCCACCCATACTGATCGGCAGATAGGGTCTCAGCATCACCCACGCGGTCAAAGGAAGATCCGCTGTGAAGACCACGGCCAGCGTGGTGAGAACCAGCGCCATCCAGCCCGTGAGTCTGCGCCCCGTTTCGCCTCGTTTCGACCACAGCATGGCGCACGCCGGTACCGCCAGCAAAAGCAGTTTGGCGTCCTGGCCGCGGTGGTAAGTGATAAGAAACGTAGGCGCCATCACGGCCGCCAGTCCCAGCCACACATGGGCGCGCGATCCCCGCAGTTTCACTGTGCGCAGGATCCAAATCAGCAGAAACGCCCCGCAAACTAAATAGGTCACGAGATCGTAGATTTTGGGAGTGTTCCAAAGAACGCTGATTGCCGATTGCAGATCGATCACCATGCCGCCGTTCGAGCCCGTAATCGAGAACGGCCCCGGATGGTTGATTCCCCCGGCGCCCGAAATCGCTCTCATGTTCGCTTGCCAGTCCTGCATCCAATGCGGGGCCACATGCCACACCCACGCCGCGCCCGCAATGGCCGGCACAGCAGCCACCAGCAGAGATTCCAGCGCCCGCCTGCTGTAAACCCCGCCCGCCAGCAGAAAATAAAGCCAGATAAAGCCGGCGTCATGCGGTTTAACAGCCAGGCTCAAGCCCAGGCAAATCACGCCCACCACAGCAAATCGGTCTTCGGTGAAGCACCAGGCGGCCAGCACGCAGGGTCCCACAATCAGCAGCGCCGTGTTGCCAACCGCATAGCCAATCTGGTTGTTCGCCAGCACAATGCAAATCAACATCAGCGATGCCGCGGACGCGTAGCGCGCTCCCAGCCGCCACATCAACCAGGCCGCCGCCATCAGCACCACGGTCGAAACCGTGAGCCATATCGCTGTCGCAACTCCAAAGGGAAGCAAAGCCAGAGGCGCAACCAGAACAAATCTGGCCGGCAGATTTACATAGAGCGTGACGGCCTGCAGGTATTCGGCCGATTCCTTCGGCCCAGGCTCGCGCTCGGCGTCATACACCGCCGCCAGTTCGCTCACCTTATAGGGATTGCGACCCTCCAGCAGGCAGCGCGTGCCGTAGTAAGCACCTTTGATGTCTGAGAATCCTTTTGAATTGAGCGAGAGTGCGACGCCCCAGAGAATAGAAAGCCCACAGCTCAAAAGCAAACACACCAGCGGGGCCCGCCAGCTTATTCTCGTTTCCGTTGCTGCGTTCATCCCGTGAATGCCTTGCTGCTCGTTATCCGTTATCAATTCCAAATAAGCCGAGCGATCATGCAGCCCCAAGCGAGGAACTGACGTTCGTAAATACGCTTGTGACCGCGCTGGCGACTTTGTGGACGCCGCCAATCGCGCCAAGCGCAACCAGAGCGACCAGCAGCGCATACTCGACCAGATCCTGTCCCTCTTCGCCATCTTTGAGGCCCAGCAGGATCACATGCGGGCGTTGAAGCAAGCTGTTCATCGGTCCCTTTCGTCGGCGTGGTCTGTTCGCTCTCGGCCAGCGACTCCCAATGTCCGCTCGCAATCCCTAACTTCACTTGCTCACGGTTCGAGATCCTCGAAGCGCTGTTGCAACGGCTCCGCCGCTGACTACACTGCCCCGAGAGAGGTGCTGATCTCGCCGAATGCGTTTTTGACCGCCGTAGCCAAGCCGTTGATGCTGCTCATGCACACCAGCGCAATCAACGACACCAATAAGCCATACTCCACCATGTCCTGGCCCTCTTCGCTGCTCGCCAGGTCCATGAGTCTCACGTACAAGTTCAGAAGAGTGTTCCCCATCGCTCCCCCTTCCTGTGATCTCCCGGCCTTTGTCCGGCGCTTCCTGCCGGCAAACTCGTGCGCTCCCCAAAGCACAAGAATCAAAAACCAGCCAGGCAGGGACCCAAGTTCATCGAGTCTGCCTGGCTGGTTATTGTTTCCTTACGAGTTCGGCCCTTATTGTGCGTCCCCGCCATTCGGCCGGGTCGCGTTTGCGCAAGGAGTTCAGACGCGCCTGAGAACGACTTTGCAGTCGCAGGCGGCTATGCAGCCCCGAGTGAACCGCTGATCGCGGTAAACACGCCGTTGATGGCGGTGGCTACACCGTTAATGCTGCTGATGCACACGAGCGAGATCAAGGCCACCAGCAACGCGTATTCGACAAGATCCTGGCCTTCTTCGCCGTTCTTCAGGCCCAGGAATTTCACATACTGCTTCAGAAGTGTGTTGCTCATCATACTCTCCCCTTCAGTGATTTCCCGGCCTTGGCCGGCGTTCGCTTGCAGGTCTCTTTGGCCTTTGCGATTCTCGGATCAATTAACCTTCCGGACAGTAACTTCTGTTTTTGGCGTCTGCCCGGTCTTTTTCTGTTTCAATGCGTTGGTTTTTTTTTGACCTTGCACAGGAGGTTGCAATTCCGCTCACTTGGCCGGCAATGCACCCTCCTGTGAAGGAGCTGAGGTGCTGGGTGCCACGCTCACGCGATGAGCCGCGTTGAACTTACGCAGCCGCCAGCGAAGAGCTAATGTTGGTGAACACGGTCGTAACTGCCGAAGCAACCTTGTTCACGCCGGTGATGGCCGCAAGAGCGACCAGGCAAACGAGGAGGGCGTACTCGACCAGATCCTGGCCTTCCTCACGAGTCATCAGGTTATTCAACTTAACGTACAGTGCCAGAAACAGGTTATTCATTTCATTCTCCGAGAACTACAGGTGTCCCAGCCTCAGCCGGGCACTCTTGATCAAGCACCCGGCGTGCCATTCTCGGACAAAAAACCCGCCTATTTAGATTCAATAGCTTAGAGATTTGGGTTTGTCGCTCGGCATCGCTTCTGTATACGCCTGTTTACTAACCCGATTCCTCCAGACCCACCCGTATACAGCGCTCGCTGTCCATGGCCCATCCCGACCCGACCGCTCAGTAGTTCTCGTAGAATTACCTCCATGGCAGGCATCCCGAATAGTGGTCCGGCAGCGCAACGCCGTGACTTGGCGGAGTTTTCCATTGCCCTCGTGGCTGGGCTCGCGCTGGCTCTTACCCTGCTGTTCTTTTTCGCCATTCCCCTTGCCGGAAATCTGGCGGGCGCGCGCGATTTCGTCTCCTACTGGGCTACCGGCTGCCAGCTTGTCCACCACGGCAACCCCTATGACCGCGACTCCATCGCCGCATTGGAGCATTCCGCGGGTCTCGATGTCCGCGCCGTCCTCATCATGCGCAATCCTCCCTGGGCCCTGCCGCTTGCCTGGCCCCTCGGGTTTCTGCCTCTGCGCGTTGCGGCCATCCTTTGGTCTTTCCCGCTGCTCGCCTGCCTGCTCCTCTCCGTTCGCATGCTTCGAGAACTGCACGGTTCCCCAGCGAATGGCATCCATTGGCTCGCCTTGGCGTTCACCCCGGCGCTCATCTGCCTCACCATGGGCCAAACCACCCTCTTTTCCCTCCTCGGACTCGTCCTCTTTCTGCGCTTGCATCTGCGCCGTCCTTTTCTCGCAGGCGCGTCCCTCTGGCTTTGCGCCCTCAAGCCGCATCTCTTTCTGCCCTTTGCGGCCGCGCTGCTTGCCTGGATCGTCGTTTCTCGCAGCTACAAGCTTCTTGCCGGCGCCGCCGCTGCTCTCGCCCTCAGCAGCGCAGTAGCTTTTCTCATTGATCCATCGGCATGGGTCGATTACGCGCGTCTCATGCGCTCACCCTCCGTCACCAACGACTTCATTCCCTGCATTGCGTGCGCCCTGCGCCTCTGGATTGCCCCTCGCGCCACCTGGCTGCAGTACCTCCCCGCCGCCCTCGCTTGCATCTGGGCGCTCGTCTACTTCTGGCGC
>JASHYS010000020.1 GCA_030042915.1 Acidobacteriaceae bacterium | reverse complement strand
AAAGACTCGGCATCGGTCCTCGCCTCCTGCTTTCTATCCGCTGCTTCTGAATGTCCGCCCTCGATCACCTCGTCATAGAAAAACGGTTCATGAAACTCCTCGAGACGCGCGGCAAACTTGCGCGCGTGAACCGGCCCAACGCGATCGTCGTTGGTTGTCGTTAAGATCAGCGGCTCCGGATAATGCACACCTGGCTTTAGCTGGTTATAAGGGGAGATGGACGCCAGGAACGCCCGCTCCTCCGGCACCGAGACCGAGCCATATTCGCCCACCCACGACGCTCCGGCCGACAAATGCTCATAGCCCAGCATGTCGAGCAGCGGCACCTCAATGACCACCGCATTCCACATCTCGGGGTGCTGTGTGAATTCCACCCCCATCAGCAGTCCGCCATTGGACGCGCCCTGAATTCCGAGCCGGCGCGATGAGGTGATCTTGCGAGCCACTAAGTCTTGAGCCACGGCGTAGAAATCGTCGTAAATGCGCTGCCGGTGGGTCTTGAGCCCCGCTTCGTGCCACGCCGGACCGAACTCGCCGCCACCCCGAATATTGGCTAAAACAAATACGGCCCCATGCTCCAGCCACAGCTTGCCATTCACCGGCGAGTAAAACGGTGTGAACGGAACCTGGAATCCCCCATAGGCTGTTAATAGAGTGGGATTCGACCCGTTATACCGCATATCTTTGCGATGCACGACGAAATACGGGATCCTGGTTCCGTCTTTTGAGGTTGCCTCCAGTTGCTCCACCACATCGCCGCTCGCGTCAAACTGCGCTTTCTGCGACTTGACTCGATCGAACGATCCATCCTCCGCATCGCCTAGCCAAAGCGAAGGCGGCGTTAAAAAGCCTTCTACGCCTAAGAAAAAGCGGTCGTCGGTGTGGCTCAAGGTCCCGGAGCGGATGGTCAGATTGGCGGGCATTGAAAGCGCTTTCCGCGCCCAATTCCCTTCCCGGTCCATGGTGTACACATAGACGCGTTGCTGCACATGATCGAGCGTTGCGAGGATCATATGGTTCTTTGTGGTGCCATAAAACTCTTCAAACTCCTGTGCGGTAGGTGCAAACACGACGACCGGCTTGAGCCGCACCGGGTCCTTTTCAATCGCTGCCAAATCAAGCGAAACCACCGATCCCTGAAAAAGCTTGGTGGTTTGCCCCTCGGGCGTCCAGTCCTCATCCAGCGTTACCAGCAACTGACCGTTCAAGAGCCCAGTCAGGCGAGCTCTCAGTGGCAGTCCCAGCTTATGGGCTCCGCTGGGCAACAGTAGATAGTTCTCATGCGCAAAGGTGCTCAGGTTCCGCTGCACGGTCACAGCGCGGTGGCCCTGTCCATCTACGAACACCCGGGGGAAATTGCCGTAGCCGTTGTCTGTAATATCTCCGCGAAACACCTCCTTGGCGCTCTGCAGCGGTTGGCCGCGCTTCCACTGCCGCACGGTGATGGGGTAACCGGCCTCGCTCATTGTTCCCGTTCCCCAATCGCGCGAAACCAGGAGGGTGTCTTTGTCGACCCACGCAACACTCTGTTTGCCGCGTGGCAACACAAAGCCGCCCTCGACGAACTTGCCCGTCCTCAAATCGATCTCGCGCAGGATCGAAGCGTCCTCGCCGCCCGCCGACAGCTCCGCCAGGCAAAGTTCCCCGTCCGGTTGCAGACAGGTAAAGCCTTGCCCCACCCAGCTCTGATTGTCAGCTTTGGAAAGCGCGTCGTAGTCCAGCACCGTTTCCCACTCGGGCTTCGCCGTCAGATAATCCTTGAGGGTTGTGCGCCGCACGATTCCCCGCACATGCGTGGCATCTTGCCACGTGTTGTAAACCATGCCGTTGCGAAACTCCGGGTCCGGGAGCCGGTCAGGAGACTCGAGCGCCGTCAAAGCTTCTGCCTGCAGGGGCGCGAAGTGTTCGTCCTTCTCGATGACAGAGGCGGTGCGCGCATTTTCGGCCTTCACCCAGGCCATTGGCTTCTCGCCGTGGATGTCTTCCAGCCAGGTGTAGTTGTCCGGCTGCTCTGAGCCCGACTGCTGAGCGCGTGCGGGGATTGCGCCCACCCCCGCCGCCACAGCCCCAATTGTCATGAGCCTCGCCAGCGAACATACTGCCACTCTTATCAAGGAATGTTCCAAAATGCACGCTCCTAGCCAGGCCCTCGCTCGCGTCCGGCCTATGGCAACCGCAACAACCGGCAGGACCAAATTGCCCGTGAGCAGTATCATACCGACACACCGTCTTGCCTGGGAGGGAAGCTTCCGTCTTGTTGCGACTGCCGTGAGTTTCCGGGACTCTAGCTGGGGTGACCCTGGGCTGGGGTGGGGTCTGAGGGGCAGGGGTCGTCTATATATATGTGGCCCTATCTCTGGACTTGTTTTTCGGAAAGCTTGATTGAGTGGGCCCGGCAGGAGAAAAGAGACTCTTTGCGGCGTCAAACGAAGGCTATTCTTAGGCGCCGCGCCGCCAGCCCCCTTCATGGCTGGGCCGACGCTCCGGACACAATGCCTGTTGATATTATGGCATAATGTCCATAGGAGTTCTTATGGCCACCCATCCGAAAGTTTTCTCCTTCATCGGCCTCAAGCCCATGTCCGACCTTGAGTTGGCCACTGTGACAGAAAAGGGGCTTCCCCTGACCACGATCGATCGTCTCAAGCGCCACGGCCTTACTTTTACCGAGATTTCCGATGTTGTGATTTCCCCGCGGACGTTGAAACATCGCAAATCTCGCAAAGAGGCGCTTTCCAGCGGTGAGACTGAGCGGGTTGTGCGGGTCGCGCGTATCGTCGAGCTGGCAGAGCAGGTGTTCGGTTCACGAGAGAAAGCTCTGCTTTGGCTGCGTTCTTCAGATGATCGACTGAATAACCGGCCCCCCATGCAGATGCTCGTCAACGAACCAGGCGGGCGGATTGTCGAGAATATGCTGTGGCAGATCGATGAGGGGATTTACACTTGAAAGCCCTCTGGAGAATCAGCAACCATTGCGATTTGGCTGGTTTTGGGGGAGAAAAATCGGATGGGCGCTGGCATACCGCTGCTCCGGGGAAACGCATCGTGTATCTCTCCGAGCATCCAGCCGTGGCCCTGCTGGAGGCTCTCGCGAACCTGAAGGGGAATCCAACGTTGTTCCCTGAGAAATACCAGCTCATTGAGGTCCAGGTTGACGATGAAGTCCATTCAGCCATGACCGCGCTTTCCGACGGCAAAGGCAAAGCATTCGACCTTGAGGCGCCAATTGGGGTTTGCCGTCGAGCTGGCGACGATTGGCTCCAAAGCAAAGCCTCTGCGTTGGTTTCAGTGCCATCTTTTCCGTCACCGCGGTCGATCAACATCCTGCTGAATCCTCTCCACCACGACGCCGAGAAGATAACCATCGCGGAATGCAACTGGATCAAGTACGACAAGCGTCTGTTCCATGTTCGTTCCGGCCGCAAATAAATAGCCGAGTCGATTTGCCGGCGTGAGCGTGGCGGTCGCGGACATTTGTTGAGCAGCAGGCCCTTCGGTCAGGCATCTGCCTTTAAAAGCTGCTCGGTCATGATTTGAAAGTGGTATCCCATCACTGCCAGTGTCATGGCAGCGCCAAATGAGCGGCGATGACGGGTGGCCGCGGAGAGCAAAAACTTCCAGTAACTGAGCCGCGATTTTCCCTGTATTCCCTGGCGCAGGACGGACAGGAACAGCGCGCGTACATTGCCGAAACTGATGTGCGGCCGATAGTGCGGGCGGCAGCGGCTTAAATATTCTCGAACCCTTTCATAGTAAGCATCGCAGGCGTAGATCCGGCGCAGGACGGAACGGTAGCCCGCAAGCAAGCGGGCCGCATCCATGCGCGGAAGGAAATTCAATTCGCAGCCGGTATTATTACCTCCTCCATCATGCAGAATGCGCCCTTCACCCGACAGGCGCCGAAAAAGCTGTGTGCCGGGCATGGCCTGTAAAAGTCCAACCATCGCAACAGGAATCGCGCTCTTTTGAATAAAGTCCACGAGACGGTCGAAAATGTCTTCGCGATCGGTATCGAAACCGAGAATGAATCCGCCCATGACTTCGATTCCGTACCGTTGGATGAGGGCAACGCTTTCGAGCAGGTCGCGGCGCGTGTTTTGCAGCTTGTTCGTGGCCTTCAGGCTCGATTCGTCTGGAGTCTCAATCCCCAGAAAGACGGCCGTGAAACCCGCATCCTTCATACTTTGGAGCAAATCGCGATCATCGGCCAGATTGAGCGAAGCCTCCGTAATGAGCCGGAAAGGATAGCCGCGAGCCTTCCCCCACTCAGCCAGAGCTGCAAGGAGATTGCGGGCTCGAAGCTTGTTGCCGATGAAGTTGTCATCGACGATGAAAACAGGGCCGCGCCAGCCGGCCCCATACAACTGATTGAATTCGGCGATCACCTGAGAGACCGCTTTCGTCCGCGGGCGGCGGCCATAGATTTCGATGATGTCGCAGAACTCGCAATTGAACGGGCAGCCGCGCGAATACTGAACCGTCATTGTGCTGTAACGATTCAAACGGATCAGGCTGAGATCAGGCAGAGGGCTGCGCTCCATCGATGGATACTCATCGGCCTGGTAGACAGAGCGCAAAGAGCCGGATTCGAGATGGCGGGCAAGCGTAACTATTAGATCCTCGGCTTCTCCAATGACCACGCAGTCTGCCTCCAGAGCTGCCGGCGGCACACTGTTGGCGATGGGGCCGCCCACAATGGTACGGAGCCCGCGCGCGCGGCATCGGCGAGCGATGGAGAGCAGGCTCTCCTGCTGCACGTGCATTCCGCTCAAGAGCACGACATCGGCCCACGCAAGATCGGAGTCCTTCAGCCGCTCGACATTGGTGTCGACGAGACGCTTGTTCCAGGACACAGGCAGCAGGGCGGCGATGGTCATTAAGCCAAGCGGAGGCTGCGCTGCGCGTTTCCCCTGGAATGACAAAGCGTATCGGAAGCTCCAGTAGGTGTCGGGGAATCTGGGATAGACGAGCAACGCATTCATTGGGTCTCGCACCACCATGAGGCATCGGCGGCGGTGAACGCGCCTCGATTGCCTGGCTGCAGGTATGCTTCCAGTGTGAATCATCGAGGCGGGTTAGGCAAATCAGGCCGAGATTATTGCCAGAACAGATGAGGTGAAAGCTGCCGGTCCATCGTCACTCGCCCCGGTTCGTTCTCGGCCAGTCAATCCGCCAGCGTTCTCCAGCCATGCGAGCCCAGAAGAGCCGCTTATACGGTGTCTCCCGCGCATGATGGTAGAGAACGGCGCTGCGTTCGTAGAATCCTCTCGTGTGCCAAGAGTCGCTGAACTTGAATAAATGGTGGTCGAGGTGGTGACAGAGCTCATGGCATAGCGTGCTCAGAAAGGTTCCAAACGATGTGATTTCCTTTTTGATCGCAGTCCGCATCCACAAGCGCATGAGCATTGTCCCAGGGTCATAGTCGCCGAACAGTTCAATGGTCCATTCGCGTCCTCGCAGCGGCCTCGCGGCGAGCACCCGGACAAGGCACGTTGGAACCTGATAGAAAGGGCAGGCACGCGAAAGAAACTCCGCGCAAGCCACTTGAACCTCCGCCGTCTTGCCGGTCTGCATGGCTGCGCCAATGTCCTTGGCGGCCTGCGGGAGCGACTCCGTGTCCTGCGGCAGATCGAGGCTATTGATGCTATCGCTCTTCAAAAAGTCCGTCCGGCCTTTGCCGCGGGGAGGTCTGTCGGTCCACATAAGGAGGGCTCGGGGCAATTATTGCAGCCCCGCCTCGTCGGTCGAGAAGACTGCGGATCCAACTGCATCGGCTGACCGGCAAGCTTTACGATAATTGTGCATCTTCACGCCGGAGCGGTGGGCTCCGGCGGGCCGAAAGGAAGCTTGCCAGATGCTGATCTTTGTCGCAATTGGTACGATCTTTGTCTACGGCATGATCAGTGCCTTGCTGGGCACGATTCTGCCCGATCTTTCCGATCGGTTTCATCTCACTCCCAGGCAAAATGGAACGATCGCGTTCGCCCAGGCATTGGGGCTCATTCTGGCTTCGCTGTCGGTTGGGCCGTTGCTCGATTGGCAAGGAGACAAGATCGGCCTGATCCTGGGCGCGGCTCTCATTGCCGTTCCGCTCGTCCTTTTGCCGCGTTCTAGAGGATTCTGGGCCATTGTGCTCCTGCTCTTCGTACTGGGGATAGGCGGCGGAATGGTAGTCACCGGAGCGAACGCGCTGGTCAGCGATGTCAGCGAAGCACATCGCGGCACCGCCTTAAATCTTGTCAATCTATTCTTCGGATTAGGGGGCCTGGCGACGCCATTCATTGCCGCCAATCTGTTCGCTCGCAACTGGGTCCGGCTCTGCTACACCATCGCCTCGTTGACCGCGGTGATGATTGCCATTCAAGTCGTGACCAAAATGCCTCCGCCGTCCAGCACCAACAACTTTGTTCCCGCTGAAGCGGGCGTCATCTTCGGACGCCCTCTCCTCTATCTACTTGGATTCTTTTTGTTTCTCTACGTCGCCTGCGAGGTAGGCATCTGGAATTGGTTGGTGCGTCACCTGGTTGCTCAGGGCATACCCGAGTCGCGCGCCTTGAACATCCTCTCACTGGGATTCGCGCTGGGACTTCTGGCGGGGCGCATTGCTGTCGCACCGATCCTCATCCACGCATCGAATGCGGTCGTTACGCTTGTGGCCTCCGCCGCTATGGCTATTACAACGCTCCTCGCCTTGCTTACAAGGAAGCCATCGCTTACAGGCTTGCTCGTTTTCCTCGCAGGAATCTCCATGGCTCCCGTTTTCCCCACAACCCTGGCCATCGTTGGCGACGCCTTCCCTCGCATGCCGGGCACTGCCATTGGGTTTGTGATCACATGCGGATGGACCGGACTTGCCGTCAGTTCGCGGATCATCGGCTCTATTGCAGGGGAAGATCCCTTACGGCTCAAGAGAGCATTGTTGGTCATCCCGGCTTCAGCATGCCTGATGGTGGGACTAAATATCGCGATCTTGCGAGTCTTGTAACCGCAAGAGGGTTACCTGAGCTTTACCCTTTGGAAGCTTGACGGAAGTTTTTGCGGCTGGCAGGTGCTGGCCCGTGCCGAGTGGAGAAAGCCGAGTGCTATGCTTGTCGATATGTACGAACAGATTGAACGCGTAATTGACCTCACCGACCCGGAGCTGAATCATCTCTACGGCATGAGTGTGGAAGAAGCGCGCGCGCTGGTGCTCGACGGTCCGGCGGAGAGCGTCAACCGGATTCACGGCTCCTTCGCATTGATTGCTAAACGGGGCCGAACGGTGCGGATGGCGCGTTCGCTCGACAGGCCAATGCGTTACTTTCTGGCCAAGCGCAAAGAGGGCCCCGCGCTTATTGTTTCCGATCGCATCGACAGCATTCACGAGTGGCTCAAAAGCGAAGGGCTCGCGGAACAGTTCCGGCCGAACTACACGCGCATGGTGCCTGCACATTATGTGGTCGAACTGCAACTCGTAGGCTGCCCAGATCCTGATCCCATTTACGAACGATTCTTTACGCCGCCGGATGCGAAGCTCCCCGCCGACCTCGATGTGATCGGCCGCGCCTACATTTCCGCGCTTGCTGACGAGATCGCCTTATGGCTTCGCTCGATTCCCAGGGGCGCACCGATTGGCGTGTGCTTCTCGGGAGGCATTGATAGCGGAAGCGTACTTCTTGTCACATACCACATATTGCGCAAGCTCGGCATGAGCCCCGCAAGGCTGAAGGCATTCGTGCTCGACCTGGGCGATGGTCCCGACCTGCAGCAGGCGCGCGACTTCCTCGAGCGTCTTGGGCTATCGCTCTTCCTTGAGGCCATCGAGAGTGATACTGCGGCACTCGACGTCGGCGAGACCGTCCGCGTGATTGAAGATTACAAGGCGCTCGATATTGAATCGGCGACCATGGCGCTGGCGCTGGCAAAAGGAATCCGCGCGCGCTACCCCGACTGGCGCTACCTGATCGACGGCGACGGCGGCGACGAAAATCTGAAGGACTATCCCATCGAGGCCAATCCTGAGCTGACGATACGCAGTGTGATCAACAACCCCATGCTGTATCAGGAAGGCTGGGGCGTGGGAAAGATCAAACACTCGCTTACCTATAGCGGCGGGCTGAGCCGCTCCTATGTGCGTACCTACGCTACGGCGCGCCGCTACGGATTCAGCGGATTCAGCCCCTACACAATGCCCTTTGTGATTGCCATTGCCGAGGCAATTCCCTTCGTCGAGCTCACCGGCTACGACGTGGAACGGCTTTATGCATTGAAGGGCGAAGTGGTTTCACGTGGAGTCGAGGCTATGACGGGATTGAAGATGCCGGTCTTTCTCAAACGACGCTTTCAGCATGGGGCGCTCTCTGAAGGCGCGCTGCGGCAGAGCCTGCCCTATCGCGAAACCGAGTACCGCAACCGTTTCCTCTCGCTATACGAGTAATGCTTCCCTTGTTGTCGACTTATCCCGATGCCGCTCATGAGCGCGACCAGTGGATTGTTGCGCGGCGCGGGACGAGGATCCCCGTCGACCCCCGGCGGCCCCATGCTTTCTTTATTGAAGAAGAGCGAACGGCCGACGGCGAGAGGGTCCCGACGGCGACGATTTTTCTGACCAATCGCGAGTGTCCGTGGCGATGCCTGATGTGCGACCTGTGGCGCAGCACGCTGACCGAAACTGTGCCGGCCGGCGCGATCGCGCAGCAGATTGATTATGCGCTTGAGCGACTGCCCACCGCGCGCCATGTCAAGCTCTACAACTCCGGCAGCTTCTTCGATCCACGCGCGATCCCACCGGGAGACTATGAGGAGATTGCCGAGCGTGTCAATGCCTTTGAGCGCGTAATTGTCGAATGTCATCCTTCATTGGTCGGCGACGCGTGCGTCAAATTCAGAGACTTGATTCGCGGCAAGCTCGAAGTTGCAATGGGTCTTGAGACAGTGCATTCGGAGATTCTGCCGCGCCTGAACAAGCGCATGACGCTGGAGACATTTAAGAATGCGGCAGAACTCCTGCGCAAGAATGAGATCGATCTGCG
>JASHYS010000245.1 GCA_030042915.1 Acidobacteriaceae bacterium | reverse complement strand
CCCACAGTACGCGCTGGGTTGAAGTGGGCACCATGGCGCAAACAACCATTACGCTGCCGGGCGCTGTGCTGCGCAGCGTCGATCTCACGCTCATGGGCAGCGGATTCGGCGCCGCCAGAATTGACCAGATATTGGCGGCCATCCCCACACTCTTCCAAATGGCGGCGGCCGGCAAGCTGAAAATCGCCGTTCAGCCGGTCCCGCTCACCGACGTTGAATCTGCCTGGAACCGCGAAGAAAAAGGGCGCAGGATTGTTTTTACGGCCTGATCGCGGGGCCTACGGTTGAAAACCATTGAAGAAACTTTCGTAACACAGGAAACAAGTCCCCCGGTGACCGGGAACACTTTCTAAAGTTCCGGTGTCTAATCAAGCGAGGGTAAAGACGCGGTTTAGGCACGCGCCAACCCGGGAAATGCCGTGGAATCTGCCGGTTTTCCTTCCATTTGAAGGAGGACCTGCGAAACGGTCGGACAGATACGGCCCTGTCTTAGCCCTGGCGCCAGTGGAAACAGGGGCCGAAGTGCGGTAACGTGGGAGGAACTCTCGTTGCAGGCGGACCTCACCATGGGCAACGTAGCCAGCGCGGTAGCGCTTCACGCGGATGAGACGGCTCTCATCGAAGAATTGCGGGCCGGCTCTGAAGAGGCATTTGCGTGGCTGATCGCGCGCTACCACCAACCCATTTATTCGCTTTTGGCGCGAACCGTGCGCAATCCGGCTGAAGCGGCCGACCTGACCCAGGAAGTCTTTGTCAAGATTTTTCGCGGCATTCGCGGCTTTCATGGCGAGTCGTCGCTGCGAACTTGGATTTATCGCATTGCGTTGCGCGAGGCGTCGAATCAGCGCCGCTGGTGGGTGCGGCATCGCCAGCAGGAGATCCCGATTGAGCAGGAAACCGCAGACCGGGAAAGCGGAAGGCCGGTGCGTCTGAAAGACATGCTGGTCGATTCTGCGGAGTCGCCCTACGACCTGGCAGTGCACGAGGAGAACCGGGAGCGGGTGGAAAAGGCCCTGCACCAGGTGCCCGAGCCTTTCAGGACCACGCTGGTGCTGCGCGATATCGAGGGATTTGTCTACGAAGAAGTGGCGTCGATGATGGGCGTCAGTTTGGGAACGGTGAAGTCGCGGCTGGTGCGCGGGCGCGCCTATTTGAAGGCGCTGCTGACAGCGTCCAGGCCGGGCTCGCGGCCCCATGCGCTAACAGGGATCGAACTGTCCCTTCGAGAGGAGGCGCGATGAACGGCTGCAGTGAAGTGCAAGCTTGCATGACGGAATACCTGGATGGCCGGTTGAGTGGGCTTCAGATGCAGGAAATGAGCGAGCACCTGACGGGATGCTCTGGGTGTGCGCAGGAATGGAAATCACTCCGCGAGCTGCAGGCCTCGCTGGCTGAGCTTGGACCCCTGCCGGAGCCTGCCGATCTGCCTTTGCGCATTCGTGTCGCAGTCAGCCGGGAACGGGCGCGCAGCCGCCGCAGCATTCTCACCGTATGGGATTTGGCCTGGAAAAACACCGTGGGGCCATTTTTGTTCCAGGCCGGCGCCGGATTCGCCAGCGCGGTGCTGCTGCTCGGAACCGTCGCGTTCCTCGTCACCGTCTTTGCTCAGCCCGAAAGAGCGCAGGCCATCCCCGACGAGCCTCTCGGCAATGCCACCGCACCTCACCTGCTTTACTATTCCAGCGCTCCGGGCAGCAATGAGATGGGTGGTATCTCCAGCCCAGTCATCGTCGAAGCGTATGTGAATGATGCGGGCGAGGTGTACGACTATCGCATCCTCTCCGGGCCCACCGATGCCACCACCCGCTCCCAGGTGGAGAATCTGCTGCTGTTCAGCCGCTTTGAGCCCGCTCGCTTCTTCGGTCAGCCGGTTCGCGGATTGGCAGTCTTGTCGTTCTCCGGCGTCTCAGTGCGGGGATAAACGGGCCGCGGAAAACACTGCGCAGAACATGGTCTTTTGAAAGGGCACGGATTTCTCCGTGCCCTTGAGCCCGATCAACGGTCGGATCTAATATCCCGGCGGCGCAGGCGGCGGTCCGCCACGGAACGTCTGATCGTAGCCGGCGCGGAAGCCGTGCCGGTACTCCTCAATGGCCGGCGGAGGCACCGGAGGGTTGCGGAACTTCGGATGCCGCTGCACGTCGGGCGCAAAGCCCTTGCGAATATCGTTGCGTGCAGCCAATATCCCGTCGTGATAACCCTGCTGCGCGGCGGGCGAGAATGCAGGAGGCGGCGGAGGCGCCGCGTACACCACCGGCTGCGGATGCGAACACCCGGCCAGGGCCAGAGGCAGCAACAATGCAGCCAGAGCTGCGAATGCTTTCAGCTTCGTCATGGGGGACCTCATTCAGTGAATTAGTTTGGCGCGCCCGGCGTTGCCGCGCGACGCTTTCCCCCATTGAACCCGGAATCGGCAAAAGTGTTGCAGCAAGCAGCCCGGTTCTTCGGCTTTTCATGCCCCGCCGCGTCTCGCCGATAAATGACTAATCTTGCGCACGGAGCCCGTGGTGTCTGCCTCGGAGGCGCAGAAAGATCATGGCAAAGAAGAACAGGAAGCATCGGAAACACGCCGCTGGAAGATCCACACCCAATACAGGAACCGCGGTGCAGTGCGCTTGCATGCGCCTGGGCGAGGACTGCAAGTATGAGCGAGAGCTAACCAGCCTGCAGATCGAGCTGGTCAAGTTGCAGGAGTGGATTCGCCATGAAGGTTTGCGCGTGGTGGTGCTGTTCGAAGGCCGCGATGCAGCCGGCAAGGGCGGGGCCATCAAACGCATCGCCGAGTCCCTCAACCCGCGAGCCTGCCGCATTGTGGCGCTCGCCACGCCCACTGAGCGCGAAAAAACGCAGTGGTACTTCCAGCGTTACGTGGCCCACCTGCCCGCGGCAGGCGAGATGGTGCTCTTCGATCGCAGCTGGTACAACCGCGCCGGCGTGGAGCGCGTAATGGGCTTCTGCTCAGAGCGCGAGTATGTCGATTTCATGCAGAGCTGCCCGGAATTCGAGCGCATGCTGGTGCGCGCGGGCATCATCCTCGTCAAATACTGGTTCAGCGTGAGCGACGAGGAGCAGGAGCGGCGCTTTCAGGACCGCATGCGCACGCCTACCAAGCGCTGGAAGCTGAGCCCCATGGATCTGGAATCGCGCAAGCACTGGGCCGACTACTCGCGCGCCAAGGACGCGATGTTCGCCGTAACCGATACCAAGCAAGTTCCCTGGCACGTGGTCAACGCCGAAAACAAGAAGTGCGCGCGCCTCAACGTCATCCGTCACCTGCTCTCGATGATTCCTTATCGCGACCTCACACCCCAATCTCTGAAGCTTCCGCCCGTCGGCAAGTCGAAGTATGTGCGGCCGCCCATTCAGGAGCAGAATTTCATTCCCGAGGTGTACGTTTGACTCGTGGAACAACAAGACCAACGAAAGAAAGAGGCGGGAAGTCAAAGAGGCAGCGCAAACTTCTAATTTTGAACCCTACGCGAAATAGTCGATGTTTCCGCCCGCATCTTCCTCAAGCACATCGCCATCGCGGCTGGATTCGCCTTCAACCATCAGCTCGTCTTCTTCGTTTTCTTCGGCTCCGGCGGCCCTTCTCGCGCCCCGCTGCCCGCTGCCGTCCTGCGGTTTTGCCGATCCCGTAATGTCGAAAACCTCCGGCGGGCGGAAATCCGCTTGTCGCGGCTTCACGGCGGGCAAAGCGCGAATTCCGGGAATAGGAGCAATCTCCATCTTCGCTTCTCCCGATATCTGCTGGAATCTATCGGCACAAAGCTGCGCGGCTTTAATCTTTCTCCGCTCCTTGTGACCAGTTTTCGGACATAAATCCGATCGGTACCATCAAACGAACGCGGTTCGGCGGGTGATACGATGATTTGGTCCCCAGGGAGGGAGCCCAGCCATGATCGATACTTCAGCGAATTCGGCGCTCACTGCAGAGCAGGTTTCCACCATCACGCGCCAGACCAACTACGGCACCTGGCGCTTTCAAAAGACCTGGAAGCCTCTGCCGATTGCCGATGCTGAAGGATGCTGGTTTATCGACGGCGCGGGCAAGCGCTACCTCGACTTCAGCTCGCAGCTCATGTGCGTCAATCTTGGCCACAAAAATCCTCGCGTCGTCGAAGCCATCGCCGAGCAGGCCCGTGAGTTGTGTTACGTGGCGCCTGGTTACGCCACCACTGCGCGTGCTCGCCTCAGCGAGAAACTGCTTGAAGTCCTCCCTCAGGGCCTGAACAAGTTCTTCTTCGCCACCAGCGGCACCGAAGCCAACGAAGCGGCCTTCAAGATCGCGCGGATGTATACAGGCAAGAACAAAATCATCTCCCGCTACCGCTCCTACCACGGATCCACCGCCGGCTCCATCGCCGCCACCGGCGATCCGCGCCGCTGGGCCATGGAACCGGCTGGCAAAATCGCCAACGTCGTGTTCGCGCCCGAGACGAACTGTTACGACTGCCCCATCAAGCACACCTATCCCGCGTGCAACATCGCCTGCGCCGACTATATCGAGCACATGATCCGCAACGAAAGCGACGTCGCCGCCATCATCGTTGAGCCTGTCGTCGGCACCAACGGCGTCCTCGTTCCGCCGCCCGAGTACTTCCCGCGCCTGCGCGAGATCTGCGACCGTCACGGCGTCCTCCTCATCGCCGACGAAGTCATGGCCGGCTGGGGCCGCACCGGCCGCTGGTTTTCCGTTAATCACTGGAACCTCAAGCCCGACATCCTCGTCACCGCCAAGGGCATCACCTCGGCCTACGTGCCGCTCGGCCTCTGCGCCACCACCACCGATATCGCCGGCTACTTCGAAGACCACTACTTCTCGCATGGGCATACCTACGAGGCGCATCCGCTCACGCTTGGCCCCGCCGTCGTCACTATCGAAGAAATGCAGCGCCTCAAGCTGGTTGAGCGCGCCGCTGATCTCGAGCCTTACGTTCGCCAGAAGCTCGAAGCGCTGAAAGCCAAGCACCCATCCGTGGGCGACGTGCGCGGCCTCGGTCTCTTCTTCGCTGTCGAGCTCGTGAAAAACCGCAAGACCAAACAGCTCTTCAACACCATGCGCGACAAGGTCGAAGGTAAGCCGCTGGTCGTCGATCAGATCGCCGCCAAGATGATGGCCGCGGGCGTGTCGATCCAGGCGTGGGTGAGCCACTTCGTCATCGCTCCGCCGCTCATCGTCACCAAAGAGGAGCTCGACCTCGGCATCGCAGCCCTCGACGAAAATCTGTCCATCGCCGACGCGCTGGTGGAGTAGCGCGGCATCGTACGGGACCCCGCGGACCTAGGGCCCGCGGTGAGCACTCTTTGCTCGATGGGGCGGAACGACAGGTCAGCGTTGTTTGGGTGGCTGACCGGCTGTCGTGAAGGGCCCCCGGCCCTCACCATTCAAACGTGTCAAGTACCCGAGGTCCCAACTTGTCTCGCATCTCATTGTTTATCAATCAGATAAATTCTTGCATGCTTTGCAGGTTATTTCTCTCCATTCGCTACGATAGTCCTTGGTGAAAGGAATGGCGGGACCGAGCAGCCGGCCTAACTCCTTTCGATCGACGACTTTGAGGGTCTAAACCCTTTCGAATCAGTGGGCTGGAAAAAATGATGAAAGATCAAGTGATTGAAGATAAACCACTTAGTCCAAAAAGGGGTGGGGGGTGGGTATCCTTGCACGGCCGGTATGGACTGGGCAGGCGTGCGACGCGTGAGGCCGGCTCGGTGCCCACCACCCAGCGGCGCCTACTCTGTCACCGGCACCTCGCTGCGGATGTGGAAGTGGACGAGGATGGACGCGTGGCCGGCAGGGCAGGCAAGGATCAGATCGCGGCCGCGGCCTTCGAACGCGTAGGAGACGTGGGCAACGCCCCAGGGGTCGACGCGCGTGACGACGGGCGGGGATGTGACCCTGATCCTGGACGTATCGGCGAACTCGGCCTCGGCCGACAGGAGCTGCTCGTGCAGCGATGGGTCGAGCGCGATGGGCACCTCGAGGTCATCGGCCGAATTGGTGCGGTTGCAATCGACTTTGAGGGTCGGCCCCTTGTTGTCGCGCACGCTCTCCACTTCGTCGATGACGGGATTGTTGCGGTAGACAGCGGCGAAAAATGTGTAGGCATCGGCAGAGCGATTGGGCGGGCGGACGATGTCGATGTGGTCTGTGGAGATTTTCTGTGGCGGCGTATC
Source organism: Acidobacteriaceae bacterium (assembly GCA_030042915.1). The sequence goes on along the minus strand of JASHYS010000245.1, from coordinate 44,279 downwards.
GGTGTCGCACCCATAGGTGGCGCTGTAGTAAGTGACCACACGGGTATGCGCGCCAAAGTAGCGGCCAACGCCTGCGCCGGCGGAGGTGTCGAGCGCCTCATAGGCGCAGTAGCGATGGATCGCGGCGGCGGAGGGCGTGCTTCTCCACTTCTGCTCCAGATCCATCAGAAAGCTGTTGTCGTTGCCGTCGCGCAGGTCGGTGAGCAGCGGGTCGCTGTCATAGATGCTGGCCAGGCTGGCGACAAACGATCCCTCGTGCGGCGTGGAGTAGGAAACGATGAAGCGGACATGCGCGGCATCGGCGGGATGGTTGAGCAGCATTTCTTCGATCAGGATTCCGCCCAGGCTGTGCGCGATGAAGACCACTTCACGGTGGTCCCAGACGTGCTGGGCCTGGAGGCGATCGTAGAGGATTTGCGCGAGTTTTGTGGTCGACAGCGCGCCGCGCATCGAGGGCGTGGGGTATTCGGCCACCACGACGTCGGATTGCTGGAAGTGCGGATCGGTCTGAATGAGTTGCGGCCAGTATGCGCCGTTCGACGCGCGCCACGTGTCGCGGCTGCCGTGAATGCCGTGGACGAAGACGATGACGCGCGGCTTGAGATCATCGGCGCGGGCCAGGCAGCAGGCGCAACCCGCGGCGATATAGCCGAGGAATAAAGCGCGGAAAACGGCAATCGCACTGCGGATGGCGAACCTTTCACCCATGGCCGAACGCTGAGGATTCTGATTCAAGACTAACTCTTTTCGACGGATGGGTTGAAGGCGGGTAAGCGAGGAATGGGTACCTTCGGGACGACGCCAAAGGTTTGGCGAAAAACGATGTTGCTCGGGCGGGACGAGGCCAAAAGCCTATGGCTGACGGCTGAGGCGGTTTCAGGCCACTTCTTCGGCTCGTTCCTCGGGCAGCGCCGGCGCGGCCAGTTTCATCATCGCCACGTACGCTGCGCCTGCCGTAAAGAAGCCCACGAACCAAGCGTAGTCGTAGAGGAAATGGAGCGCCGGGACAAAGACCCCGACCAGGGCGATCGCCACTCCCAGCGCAAGCGCGATGATTGCCCTGGGATTCACGCCCTTCGAATAGTGGTAGACGCCATCGCGGTGGTAAAGCGAGTTGACGTCGAGCTCGGTGTGGCGGATGAAGAAGTAATCGCACACCATGATGCCGGCCACGGGCCCGAGCAGCCCCGAGTAGCCGACCAGCCAGCCGAAGATGTACGCGTCGGGCGTGGCCAGCAGCTTCCACGGACACATCGCGAGGCCCAGAAAGCCGGTGATCAGGCCGCCGGTCCGAAAGCTGATGAGTCGCGGGTAGAGGTTCGAGAAATCATTTGACGGGGAGACGACGTTGGCGCCGATGTTCACGTTGAGAGTAGCAACCAGCACGGCGATCAGGGCGAGGAAGGCGACAAACGGCTCGTGGAACATGCCGATCAGTTGCACAGGGTCCCAGATGGGCTTGCCGAACAGCACCACCGAAGCCGAAGTGACGGCGATGCCCAGAAACGTGTAAAGCACCATCGCCACCGGCAGTCCGAACGCCTGTCCCCACGACTGCGCACTCTGCGATTTGGAGTAGCGCGTGAAGTCAGGGATATTCAGGGCCAGCGTAGCCCAGTAGCCGACCATGGCCGTGAGCGACGGAAAGAACACGCTCAAAAACTCGCTGCGCGAATGAAACTGGCTCGGCGTCGACAGCATGGCGCCGAAACTGCCGGCTTTCGCGCGCACCCAAACCAGCAGCCCCGCCGCCATCACGAACATGAACGGCGCGCCGAAGGCCTGCAGCCGGCGGATGGAATCAACGCCGCGCCACACAACGACCATGTTGAGCAGCCAGAAGAGGAGGAAACACGTCCACAACACGAAGGTGTTGCCGGCCAGGCTGGGCCAGATGACCACCAGCATGGCATCGATGGCGCTGCCGCCGATCCACGACTGAATGCCGAACCATCCGCACGCCACCGCCGCGCGCAGCAGCGCCGCCAGGTTGGCTCCGCGCACCCCGAACGACGCGCGCAGAAACACAGGGAAGGGAATTCCGTACTTGGCTCCCGCGTGCGCGTTCAGCAGCATGGGAACCAGCACGATCAGGTTGCCCAGCAGTACCGTCCCGATGGCCTGCTTCCAATCCATGCCCTTGGCGATCAAGCCCGACGCGAGCCGGTACGTGGTGATCTCCATGCACATCGAGAACCACAGCGCGGTGTAGTTGTAGAAGCTCCAGCTGCGCTTCTCCGGCGGCACCGGCCTCAGGTCCTGATTCGATAGTGATGGATCGACGGAACTCACGGGACCTCCTCCGTGGTTTGTCTACTGTATCAAAAACAGCGCGATTAGCTTTTAGCTCTTAGCTTTTTTGCACCTTTGCGGAGTCGAAGTTTCCTGTTAGGGCCAGTTCGGTAACAGGCCAACAACTGCAGGCTCAAAGTCGCTCGCTTCGCCGATCCTGATCGAATCGTTCTCAATGTTGAATGGAAGGGTCAGGCTGCAAGCCCCGATTGAAGGGCCGGAAATTGTGAGCGTGATCGCGCGTCCCATACCCTTGCGCGCGAGGTCTCCCCAGCGATAACTTGCGAATTCCTCTTCAGTCGGCGATTCAATCCTGTAACCGGTGTTTATCGTGATGATTGCAGAGGCGTGATTATTCCTCGCACGGTCAACGATTGCTGCATACGCGCTTATCTTCCCCTCTTCGTTCTCAAACTCCACTTCTTCCCAATATCGTCCCTTCGGCGCGACGACTACCACCACGGCAGAACTATATTCGCCCTTATCTTCCAACAAGAACCGCTTCTCTGTTTCGAGAAGCTCTAGTGCGAGCTTTTTGAGATCATCCATATTTCCTCTTGAAAGGGGGAAACCGCATGTCCGGTAGAACCCTCATCCTGGCACGAACAGGCTATTAGCTGGAAGCTAGCGGCTAGAAGCTGCTTTCTCACTTCCACGCGCCGCCGCGGGCTTCGCGCCGCAGATACTTTCCGCGGCCAGCTTTGCCGATGAAGTTGCCGCCGCTGACAATCAACTCGCCGCGCGAGTACACGTCGCGCGCATTGCCGCGGACCTTGAATCCTTCGAACATGGAGTAATCCACGCGCATGTGATGCGTTTTCGCGCTGATGGTGTAGTCCTCGCTCGGATCCCACAAGACCAAGTCGGCGTCGCTGCCCGCGGCCAGCACGCCTTTCCTGGGATACATACCGAAGATGCGCGCGGGCGCCGTCGATACCAGCTCGACGAAGCGATTGATCGAGAAGTTGCCCTTTCCCACGCCGTGATGATGCAGCAGTTGCAGCCGATTCTCGATGCCTGGCCCGCCGTTGGGAATCTTGGTGAAGTCATCCTTGCCCAGCGCCTTCTGGTCGGCGAAGCAAAAAGGGCAGTGATCGGTCGACACCACCTGCAAGTTATCCTGGCGCAACCCCTCCCAGAGTTTGGGCTGGTTCTTGCGCTCGCGCAGCGGCGGCGTAAACACGTACTTTGCGCCCTCCCATCCTTTGTCGGCCACGTCCTCAAGCGAGAGCACCAGATACTGCGGGCAGGTTTCGGCAAACGCCGGCAGGCCGCGGTCGCGCGCCTCGCGCACCTGGTTCAGGGCGTCTTCGCTGGAGAGGTGCACGATATAAATCGGCACGCCGGCAATCTCGGCCATGGCAATGGCGCGATGCACGGCTTCGGCTTCGGCCTTGGTGGGCCGCGTGAGCATGTGATGGATCGGCGCGGTTTTGCCCTCGGCCAGCGCCTGCCGCACGATGACATCAATTACGGACCCGTTCTCAGCGTGCATGCAGATGAGCGCGCCGTTCTTCGCCGTCTGCTTAAGCGCCTTGAAAATGGTGGCGTCGTCGACCATCAGCACGTTGGGATAGGCCATGAACAGCTTGAAGCTGGCCACGCCTTCGCGCACCATGTCGTCCATATCTTCGAGGCCCGCATCGGGCAGATCGGTGACAATCATGTGCAAGCCATAGTCGATGCACGCCCTGCCCTCGGCCTTCTTCCACCAGGTGTCCAAGGCCGCACGCATCTTGGTGCCCTTGGCCTGGATAGCGAAATCCACAATCGTCGTCGTGCCGCCGATCGCCGCCGCGCGCGTGCCCGTCTCGAAGTCGTCGGCCGAACATGTTCCGCCGAATGGCATGTCAAGATGCGTATGCGCGTCGATCCCACCCGGCAACACCAGCAGCCCCGTTGCATCCACCACTTTGTCAGCCGCACTGGTTGGAATACCCGCGCGCACTTCCTTGATGACCGCGCCGTCGATCAATAGATCAGCTTTTACGCTGGCGTCCGCGTTGACGATGGTTCCGTTCTGAATGAGTGTTTTCATGGCGACGTCTTTCCTAACCTCAGCACGAAAATTGGGTGCCCCGTCCTAAACGCGTTTTGTGCGTTTAGGGCGGGATAGCAGGAAACGTATGTCTCTACGTCCTTAGTCCCTCAGTCCCGAGTCCCTTAGCCCCTGGCGTCTCGCACGTCGCGCCCTTCGTCCGCTCGTCCCAGCTTTCCGGTTTCAACCCCGTATCCACCTGCACCATGGTGATGCATCCCTCTACTGGGCACACGCACCAGCACAAGTTGCACCCCACGCACTCGGTCTCATCGACGCGCGGAATGCGCGCCAGCGGCGTGGGATACGGTCCCTGTTCGAATGCCGCGGCCCGCTCCCTGCGCGTTACCGGCGTTACGGCAATCGACGCGCGGCTTTCAGCTTCCTCCGCCGCCGGTGTGCGGTGCAGTTCCACATGCCCGTCCACCGGCCCCGTTACGCGATCCAGATGGATACACTGGTGCGCACCGTCCCAACACGCGATGTGGCAAAGGTCGCATCCGATGCACTTCTGCTCGTCGATGCGCGCCACGATCTTGTAGTTGAGGTTCAGGTGCTTCCACTCGGTGACGCGATGGAGCGACAACCCACGAAAATCGTCGAGCGTCTTGAAGCCTTTCGCGCGCATCCAGTTGTCGAGGCCTTCGGCCATATCTTCGACAATGCGGTAGCCGTAGTGCATCACCGCAGTACACACTTGCACAGTGTCGCAGCCAAGCAACAGGAACTCCGCCGCATCGCCCCACGAGCCAATGCCGCCGATGCCCGAGAGCGGCAGCGCCGACTCAGGATCAGCCAAAATCTGCTGCACCATGTTCAATGCGATGGGTTTTACTGCAGGCCCGCAGTAGCCGCCATGTGAACTCTTCCCGTCCACGTTAGGCCGGGGCACAAACGTGTCCAGATCGATTCCTGTAATCGAATTGATGGTATTGATCGCCGACAGGCCGTCTGCGCCGCCGCGTTTGGCCGCGCGCGCCACCGCGCGAATGTCAGAAATATTCGGCGTCAGCTTGATCAGCACCGGCGTGCGCGCCTTCTCCTTCACCCATTCCGTGATCATCTGGGCGTACTCGGGTACCTGGCCCACTGCCGAGCCCATGCCGCGCTCGCTCATGCCGTGCGGGCAGCCAAAGTTCAACTCCAGGCCATCAGCGCCGGCGTCTTCAGTGCGCGTCACAATCCCGTGCCACGCCTCGCGGTTCGACGCCACCATCAGCGACGCGATGACAGCATTTTCCGGATATCGCTTCTTTACTTCTGCCATTTCGCGCAGGTTCACGTCCACCGGCCGGTCACTGATGAGCTCAATATTGTTGAAACCCATGATGCGCTGCCCATTCCAATCCGTGGCCGAGTAGCGCGAACTCACGTTGACGATTGGCTCGCCAATGGTCTTCCACACCGCGCCGCCCCAGCCCGCGTCGAATGCACGCATGATCATCTCGCCGGTATTGGTGGGCGGCGCCGAGGCCAGCCAGAAGGGATTGGGACAGTTGATGCTTCCGGCAAAGTTACGTACGCGAAGATCAGGCATGAGCTTCCTCCGCAGTTTTCAGAATGGTGAGCGCGGCGCGTTTTCCTCCGGCCACGGCATCCACCACTTCGCGGCCGCCGTTGACGCAATCGCCTGCGGCAAAATAGCGTGCGTTGCTGGTCTGGCCGCTGACGCGATCGGCCACAATGCGCCCGTCGCGCACCTCAACGCCGCGAAGCCTCTCCAGGATCTCAGTCAGAGGCGACTGGCCGATAGCCGGCACCACCAGATCGCAAACCATGCTGGATTGGGAGCCAGGCACCGTTTCGAGTCCTTCATCAGCCTGCCGCACCTGGACTGTATCCAGCAGGAGGCGGCCGTGCGCGTCGCGGCGTATGGCCACGGGCAGGCGGCGCCACAAGAACTGCACGCCCTCCTGCTTGGCGTGCTCATATTCGAATTCGAAGGCCGACATCTCACTCTCGTTGCGTCGATAAAGCATGTAGACAGTCTCGGCGCCCAGCCGCCGTGCGGCATTGGCGGCGTCAATGGCCGTGTTCCCCGCGCCCACCACCACCACGGTTCCGCGCAGCTGGCGCAGATGGCCTGTTTTGTAAGCGGCGATCAGCTCCAGCGCGTTCATCACGCCCTCGCCGTCTTCTCCGGGAATGCGCAGGCGCTGCATCGCGCCCAGGCCCAGCCCCAGAAAAATGAAATCGAATTCCGCTTCCAGTTTTTCCAGAGCCGCTGCCGAATCTACATCCACGCCGCAACGAAACTCCACGCCCAGCCGCCGGATCATCTCCACTTCCCGCACGCTGTCGGCTGCGCGCAGTTTGTATTCGGCTACGCCGTAGGTATTCAACCCGCCGGGCAGTTCGCGCCGCTCAATGACTGTGGCCCGCGCACCCTGCCGGCACAATTCCGCCGCGCAGGCCAGCGATGCGGGTCCGCCGCCAATACACGCCACGCGGACCTTGCGGGTTCCCGGCGCCGCCGCAGCCAACGATTCGCCCGACGCCCAGAACGCGTCGATCGCGTGGCGCTGAAGAAGCGCAATCTGGATGGGCTTGTGATTCTGCCGGACCATTACGCACGCGCCCTCGCACAGCACGTCAACCGGGCAAACCCGCGAGCAGCTCCCGCCCAGAATGTTCGCGTCCAGAATCCGCAACGCCGACCCGCGCAGATTTCCCGAGGCAATGCGCTTGATGAACCCCGGCACATCGATATGCGTCGGGCAGGCCGCCGTGCACGGCGCATCGAAGCAGTTCAGGCAGCGGTCGGCCTCGATCACCGCGGCCTGCGCCGTCAGCGCCGGTTTCAGCTCGCTGAATCGCGCCCGCAATTGCGGATCGTCGGGAAGGGTTGTTGTGGCCATGCCGTCCTCTATGACGCCACCAGCGGCCCATACAGATCGGGCCGGCGATCGCGATAGAACTGCCAGGTGCGCCGGGTCTCCGCAATCTCGTCCAGATCCAGGTCCGCCGTCAGCACTTCGTCCTTGTCGCGGCTGGCCTCCGCAATAATCTTGCCGCGCGGACTGCAGAAGTAGCTCGACCCGTAGAACTCACCGATGTTCCACGGCGCCTCAGTGCCCACGCGATTGATCGCGGCGATGAAGTATCCATTGGCCGCCGCGTGCGCTGGCTGCTCCAGCCTCCACAAGTACTCGCTCAGCCCTGCCACAGTGGCCGACGGGTTAAAGACGATCTCCGCGCCGTTCAACCCCAGGCAGCGCGCGCCCTCGGGGAAATGGCGGTCATAACAGATATAGACGCCGATTTTGGCGAATCCGAGATCGAACACCGGATAGCCCAGGTTGCCGGGCCGAAAGTAGAACTTCTCCCAGAAGCCGGGCGCCACGTGCGGGATGTGCGTTTTGCGATATTTGCCCAGATAGGAGCCGTCGTTGGCGATCACCGCCGCGGTGTTATAGAAAACGCCCTCCTGCTCGACCTCATACACAGGCACGATGAGTGCAATATGCAGCTTCTTGGCCAGCGACCGCATGAGGCTGACGGTGGGGCCGTCGGGCACCGGTTCCGACATCTCATACCACTTCACCTCCTGTTCCGCGCAAAAATAAGGGCCATTAAAGATTTCCTGCAAGCAAACGATCTGCGCACCCTTCTTGGCCGCCTGGCGAATCAGGCCCAGGTGCTTCTTCACCATGGCTTTTTTCTGCGCCGGCAACGGGTCCGTCGCCGGTCTGGCATTCGACGCCTGGATGATGGAACATCGAACAATGCGGGGCATTTTGTGCCTCCTCCATCTCGAAATAACCGTGAGTCTTAGAAGTTAATTGAAACGCGTCCTTTCAGCAACCAGGAGCGCCTCAGTTTGACTTCGTTCGCCGCCAAACCAATAATCAAAGTGAATGAATATATATGAGGAGATCGTAAAGTTGCAACGCGAGGGCCGCCGCGGCGCCGTGGCGACCATCGTGAATTCGCGCGGCTCCATCCCCTCGTTTCAAAGCGCCAAAATGCTTGTCCGCGATGACGGCTCCATTGCCGGGACCATCGGCGGGGGTTGCGTGGAGGCCGAAGTCTGGCAGGCCGCGCGCGAGGTCATCTCCGGCGAAAAGCCGCGCACGCTCACCTTCGATCTCAACCAGGATCCCAAGTACGACACCGGCCTGGTTTGCGGGGGCACGCTCGAAATCTTTGTCGAGCCGGTATTGCCCATGCCGCTGCTCTATATCTTTGGCGCCGGCCACGTGGCTCTCGAACTCTTCAAGGCCGCTCGCAATGCCGGTTTCGACTGCATCGTGACCGACGATCGCGACGCCTACGCCAATGCGGAGCGCTTTCCCAACGCGCTCCAGGTCATCGCCAGGGATTTCGAAGAGGCGGTCGCTGAACTGGCGCCGGCCGAATCGTCCTATATCGTCATCGCCACCCGCGGCCATCGCGACGACATGCGCGTGTTGCGCTGGGCCGTGCAAACGCCGGCACGTTATATCGGCATGGTCGGCTCCAAGCGCAAAGCCATTACGGTTTTTCGCGAGCTGACGCGGGAAGGGCTGAACCCGGAGCTTTTCGAACGCGTGCATTCGCCGGTCGGGCTCGATATCGGCGCCGTCACACCCGAGGAAATCGCCGTCTCCATCGTGGCTGAGCTGATCGCCATGCGACGCCACGCCGAGCGCGCGCTGCCGCACATGAGCTGGTTCCAGGACAAGAAGCATGTCGCGGCCGCCCTTGCTGCCAATGGGCAAACTGAACCGGTCTCGACACCGGCGCAGAAGTAGTAAGGCTCGGTTTCTTGCTCCCACGCTCCGCGACCCGTCTTCCCATTGCCTACTGCTCCCGGACTTCTTGCTCCCGTGCTCCCTGCCCGGCTATCGTCTCCCTATGCCATCGTCTGCCCAACTTTGCGGCCTCATCCTCGCAGCCGGCGAGTCCTCGCGCATGGGAACTGACAAGGCGCTACTTCCATGGCCGCCGCAGGCTGAGACTAATGCCGCGCCGCCGCAACAAACCCTGCTTTCCGCGGCCATCCTCGCGCTTCGGCCCTTCACTTGCGCGGTGGTTGTGGTTGTCGGGCGCAATCAGGAGCGCATCGCGCCAGTGATTGAAGCTGCCGGCGCGGTTCTGGTCCGCAATCCCGCTCCCGAGCGCGGTCAATTCAGCTCCTTGCACGTGGGACTCCGGGAACTCCTCGCGCGTGAGTGCGATTCCGCAATGATCACGCCCGTCGATTGCCCACCGCTCAGCGCCGAGTCGCTCAGCCTTCTTTATGCCGCGTTCGAGGGCGCGCTGCGCCGGGGCTTTTGGGCCGTGGCTCCTGAAAACAGCGGCAAACATGGGCATCCACTGCTTGCCAATCGCAATCTGATCGATGCATTCCTTGCCGCGCCGGTCACGAGCAACGCACGCGAGATTCTGCACGCGCACGCACGGCGCATCGAATACGTCTCAGTCCCCGACCCGCTCGCCAAAGCAGGGCTCAACACGCCCCAAGACTACGCGGCGGTTGCGACGAAGACGCGGTCGCGGCATTAAGTTCTGGATGCGAGTTGTTGCAAAGTCGCTTTCAGCGCATCCATGGCCAGATGGCTGGCGTGCGAAGATGCAGGGGGCAACCCGCCGACCACGTCGAGCAGGTCTTCTCTACTCAAGTTTGCTGCTTCGGCCGGCGTCTTCCCTCGCACCAGCTCAGTCAGAGCCGAGCCGCATGCTATCGCGGCTACGCATCCCTTGGCCCGGAATCGAATCTCGGTGATTCGCCCGTCCGCGACCTTCGCTGCGAGCTCCAGGACATCGCCGCAGGCGGGATTCTCGAGACGTACCGACGCATCAGGCGCGGCAACGCTTCCAGCATTGCGCGGATGCTCAAAATGATCGAGAACCTGTGGCGAATACATGCGCCTCGGCAATCATTATCAACATCAACGCGAACCGGCGCCATCCTGCGCAGCCTGCGCCTGCCGCGCGTCCAGGATCTCCGTCAACAGGAACAAATCGGCCAGCAGCGCGCGCAGATGGATGGATGCGTTCAGGTTGTCGATGAGCTGTGAGCCGATGGTCTGCTGCGCCAATACCAGATCCATCGCCGCAATCGCGCCTTCCGCATCGCGCGTGAGCACTGCGAAAAACGCCTCGTATTTCTCGGCGGGGGCGAGATGTTCTGCTCCGACTGCTTCCGCGCAGCTCCGCTCCAGCCCCCGCATGGCGGCAACGGCCCGCGTCAACTGCTCCCTCAGCTGTTTCCCCGCGTCGCTGCCATCATCGCCGGCAAGACCGCGCGCGGCATAGGAAAGAGTGAACTCGTAACACTCTTCGATCATCTCGCACTGCTTCTGAATTTCAGTCGCCATCGCTTGCGGCATAACCTTGTTTCGCCGGCGGCTTGGGCTGCGCCTGCACGGCCCATCGTCCGCGGTCGTGCTCTTCCAGGTAGAAATCGCGGCTCATCCATCCGAAAATCATCGACTTCGTGATGGGGAATTTTTCCGGCCGCACGCCCATGTAAACGTGCATGATGGTCAGAGCGATAAACCCCACACCGGCCAGCCCGTGCAACACGTACATCATGCCCCAGGTCATATCGCTGAACAGGTACGGATTGCGCACGAAAATCCCCGTCTGCACGCGCTTCATCATGAACAAGCCGGTGATGATCACCGCCAGCCCGGCGATCATGACTACGGCGTGATACAGCTTGTTTTCGAGAGGATACTTGGCGAACTTTCTGGGCAAGGGCGCGTCTTTGCCGAAGAATCGCAGCGTGCGATTCCAGGCATCGATCAAATCTGTTTTGTCGGGCCAGATCGACCAGAAATCCAAAAAGAACGATGCATGCATGATGTGAAAGAGGATCGAAACCGTCAGCACGCATCCGGCGATCCAGTGATAAAGCACCCAGTTGAACTGAATGCCAACCTTGGGCAGGAAAGCGGTAATCAGCAGCGCGAACATCGACGCCGCCATGATCCAGTGGAAGAGCCGTGCCGCCAGAGTGTGCCTGGCCACGCGCTCCGGAATCCCCGCCGCGCTTGCTTCGGCCTTGCTCTCTGCGAATCGCTTGGGCGGCTTCACAATGATCAGGTAGAGCGCATGCACGATCAAAAAGCAGAACGCCGCGATGACCGCGATCCAGATCAGCGACCACGCAATATGGGTGGGGACCGTCTTTCCCCAGGGACTAATCGCCCACTGGATGAAATTCATGCTGCCTCCTGTGGGCGAACGATGGCCCGTTTCACCAGGTTGCGCATCAGCGGAATCTTGTAGGCATTGAATTGCAGCGGTACCGCGCCCTGAATCGCAATCTTTCCGGCCATTTCACCGGTATCCGCGTCAGCGGGCTTCCCGCGCACCGCATCTTCCACGGCCTTCAACCGCATCGGCCGCGGAGCGGCGGCGTTCACCGCAATCCGGATCTGATCAATGCTGTTTCCCGACAGCTTGGTTGCCGACGCCACGTTCATCAAAGGGAAGTCCCACACGTTGCGGTCGCGCACTTTCTCGAAGTAGAAATTCGCGCCCGCCCACGTGCCGGGAATGCGGATCGCCGTCAGCAGATCACCTGAGCCGAGGATGTTGAGCCGTGTAATGTCAGTCTCCGGGCCGACAAAATAATCTTCGGCATCCACCACGCGCTCGCCCTGCGGCGTGCGAATCACAAACTTTGCGTCCAGCACGATCAGCGCCGGAGCCGAATCAGAAGGATGCACGGCCACGCACCGGTTGGCGCCGAAAATCGCGTGTTCGCGGTTGCGTCCCACCGGCGTATCGGCATAACAAATGTTTCCGCCCGCTCGATAGCATGGCCATCCACCGCGGTAATACCAGCAGCGCACGTCCTGCGAAACGTTTCCGCCTAGCGTGCCCTGGTTGCGAATCTGCGGTGAGGCCACGACCGAAACCGCATCCGAGAGCACACTATAGTTCTTTTGGATCGCGGGATGATTGGCGATTTCAGTCAGCGTGGTCATAGCGCCGATTTCCACGCCATCGCCTGCCGCGCGAATGCCTTTCAGCTCGTCCACGCCGCTCAGATCTACCAGCACCTTCGGCTTCTTGATGCGGTCCTTCAGCCAGTCGAAGCTGTCCAGCCCACCGGCCATCACCCACGCGTCGGCGCCGTATTGTTCGAGCAGCTTCTGTGCTTCTGTGGCAGAGCCTGGCTGTAGCAGATCAAAAGCCGGCATCACGTCTCGAATGACCGCCATTGCTCACTCCGTTTCTATTGCGTGCCCCATCCTGAACGCGTCTTTGGCGTTCAGGGCGGGTGGCCATTTTCCCTCGCCACCGAGCCTCAAATACTTGCCAGAAACGGATGCTGCATCGGGCGTCCCGCTTCATAAGACGCCAGAATCGTATCCGCATTCACCGGCGCGCGCTGGAAGATCTCGTCACCCAACGCATCGCTCAGCGCATTCAGAATCGACGCGCATCCACCGCCGACGGGCGGCTCGCCCACCCCGCGCGCTCCTACGGGTGTTTCCGGATCGGGAATATTCAGCGCCGACCATTGCATGTCCACCGGCACGTCGAGAATGGTTGGCGGCTTGTTCTGGTAAAAGCGTTTGGCCACAGTCACGCCATAATCGGGGTCGAAAACCCACTTCTGTCCGATGGCATGTCCGATGCCCAACGTCGACCGGCCCAGCATTTGCCCGCCCAGCGAGTGTGGATGAAGAACCGTACCCACGTCGCCGTAGGCCAGAAAATCGGTGATGTAATATTTGCCCGTCTCCACATCCACTTCGACCTCGGCGAAGCTGGCGACGAACGAATAGGTATCGCCGTCGCGCGGGTACTTGTCCTTGGCCGCGACCACCAGCCCCTGCCCGGCCAGCGCGCTCACCGCTGCCTTGGTTTGTTTGTGCACGTCCGCCGGCGCTTCGTGCCCGTCGTACATTCCGCCCAGTTGAATCGCCTTCTGCGCGGCCTGCGCCAGCGTCATCGCCGTTCCGCCGCCCTTGCGCACGATGCGGCCGTCGACGACGTCGTAATTTTCGGGGCTGCCGCCGAGCGACTTGGCCGCGACTTCTTTGAGCTTTTGCTTGCACTCCGAGGCCACAGCGTAGGCGGCGCGCGTCATGGCGTGCGTAGTTTGGCTGCCCCCGGAAACGCACGTGTAGGGCATGATGCGCGACGTATCGCCCCACAGCACGTCGCAAACATCCCACGGCACGCCCAGCATCTCGGCGCCTGCGCGATGCACATCCATCACCGACTCGGTGCCCAAATTGCCGATGCCGGAGTGGAAGCGCACGCGTCCCTCCGGCGTGACCACGATCAATCCATCGAACCCGATGGTGCCGCCTACGTAGCAACTCAGTGAAACGCCCAGTCCGCGCACTTTGCTGCCGTTCTGCTTCGCCTTGGCCACGCGCTCGCTCCATTTGAACTGCTCGGCGCCCCGCTCCAGCGCCAGCCGCATAAAGCAGCTCGTAGTGTAGTTGCGCTTGCCCTGCGAGTTCGGTGCGCCGTACTCGGCTTTTCCCTCGGGGCAATTCACGTCGCGCAACGCCACCTGGTCAACGCCCAGCTTGCGCGCAGCCTTCGAAAGCACCGGCTCCATGATGGCGATTCCCTGCATGCCTCCGGGAGCGCTCTGGGCGCTGCGCGGCGGTGTATTGGTCATCACGGTCACGCCCTGCCAGCGCATCGCCGGAGGCTGATAGAGCAGCGAAACAATGCGCGCCGCCGAACCGCCATCGCCTGACGCATCATACGATCCGGAGTTGGTCACGGTGTACATATCGAGCGCGGTGATGCGCCCATCCTTGGCGAACCCTGCCTTCACCCGGCCCATCACGCTGGGCCGCGCGCGGCCGATGTAGTGCTCCTCTTCGCGGCTGATGCGCATCATCACCGGGGCGCCGAGTTTGCGCGAAAGAACGGCGGGAATAATCATGGTGATGCCGCCAGTGATCTTGCTTCCGAATCCGCCGCCGGTGTATTCGCTGATGAACACGATGTCGTCGGTCTTCATGTTCATCCAGCGCGCGATGGCGGGCACGGTTTGAAACGTGCTCTGCGTGCCGGTGTGCATGAAGAGCTTGCCGTTCTGCCAATACGCCATGGCAGTGCGCGGTTCCAGGCACTGGTGGCTCACGTCCGGCGTCACAAACGATTCATCGAGAATCAACGCCGCATCTTTGAACCCCGCATCGACGTCACCGTACTTCCAGGTATCGGGCGCATGACCCATGGGTAGGTTGCCCTGGTCGTAATCGGCAAAGTCGGCATTGGTCCATTTCAGCGAAGTCAGCACTTGCGGCGGCGTGGCCGGCGGATTGCCGCGCACCCACACATTCCCGTCCTCGCGCGGATTCGGCCCGCCGGGCCGCAAGCTGTCGAGCGGGTCAATGACAAAAGGCAAAGGCTCCATGTCGATCTTGATTCTTTCGATGGCCTCGGCGCAGGTGAGTTCGTCGACCGCAGCCACCGCCATGATGGGCTCGCCCTGGTAGACGGGCTCGTCGGTGAGCGCGCGCTCGCCCCATTTGCTCGCCTTGATGGTTCTGCCGTTGTCATCAAGGTAATCAGCCTGCGGCGGAATATCTCCCGCCCGCAGCAATGCCTTCACCCCCGGTAAGGCCAGCGCCTCGCTCGCATCCACGCTCTTGATCCGCCCATGCGGCATGGGGCTCAGCACCAGCCGGCAAAACAGCATCCCCTCAGCGCGAAAATCCTCGGCATACTTCGACTTTCCCGTCACCTTGGCGATCATGTCGGGCGTTGCATAATCTTTGCCGATCAGCTTGTAGCCTGTGCCATACGGGCGCGGCTGGTCATTCGCGGAATTTGAGACAGCTTTGGTCGTCCCAACGGGGGCATCAGCCATGATTAAGCCCTCCTCTTCGACCCCACGGACGAAGACCTGTCCGTGGGGGCCCCGGTTCTCATGTATTCGGCGCCGCGCATCATTGCATCCAGGATTTTTGCGTAATCCTGGCAGCGGCAGAGATTGCCGCTGATGCCATGCGCCAGCTCAGCGCGCGTGGAATTGGGGTTTTTCTTGAGGTACCCGACGCCGGCCATGATGAATCCCGACATGCAGAAGGCGCACTGGAAGCCCTGCTCATCCACCACCGCCTGCTGAACCGGATGCAGCGTGCCGTCGTCCGCAGCCAGTCCTTCAATGGTAGTCACCTTGCGTCCGCGCACCGTATTGGTCAGCACTGAGCAGCTATAGTGGGGCACATCGTCGATCAGCACCGTGCATGCACCACATTCGGCGCGGTCGCAACCCAGCTTGGTTCCCGTCAGTCCCAGTTTGTAGCGCAGCGTCCAGGCCAGCGTCTCCTGCTTCATCACTTCCACGCGGCGCATCTTGCCGTTCACGTTCAAAGTGATCAGCCGCTCACCGCCGGCCAGGCCCCGGCCGCGCCCGCCCGGCGACAGAATCTTGTAGCTCGCCGCGCTCACCACGGCGCCTCCGGCGATCACGCCCAGAATGAACCTGCGCCTCGTAATCGTTTTCGATGGGCTTTCAGCCGACTTGGGATCTTCCATCTCCGGCATGGTCGTCCCTCCGGTTTGGGAGTCGTTCGTGAATGGCGTCGCCGCGCTTGCAGGATCGGGTTGCCGCGCTCTTAAGGGAAGACGCGACGCTTGTGGCTATCTTAGCCCTGGCCGCCGGAACGCAGCAAGG
This sequence comes from Acidobacteriaceae bacterium, assembly GCA_030042915.1. The sequence goes on along the minus strand of JASHYS010000245.1, from coordinate 28,353 downwards.
CCACGCCGCCTCAGAATCGACAGCGGTCACGAAGCAGGCTCTAAGCCGATCGGCAATCAAGCCTCGCGCCGATATCAATCGGGGCGAGATGGCACAGCCTGTTAAGAGTTAAGGAGAGAACCGGAATCGCGGCGATCTGCTGCGTTCGGCTGAAAGGAACATCGATCGCTGCCCCTGCGCAGTCAAAAAGAATGCGAAGGATCGAGGCTCGCCTCGCGCTCGCTCGCGCCGGCCACCCGATCCTTCGCTGCTGCCCTGCGCTCAGCTCCCCAATAGCTGGTTTAGGCAGGCTGATACGTTTAAAGCTACGCGCCGGAACCATGAAGAACAATTCCGCGAAGGTGGACAAAAAGCAAGAGATGACCGAGCCGTTGGGTACGTAGGAAATCAGCGAACCGGTAACCGCATTTCGATTACTTGCGACCTTTCCGTTCCCGACTCGATATCGCAGTCATTTCTCCGCCATCTCCGCACCCTTCGCTTCGTGTCCCAACGCCGCCAGTCCTGCCAGCGCCAGCGCCACCACGATCACCGTAATGGCCAGCACCGCCGGGTAACTGTTCCACCGCTCGGCTGCCAGCGCCTGGCCCTGGCCGTTCCACGAAGTAATCAGCCCGCCTAGCTGATAAGCCAGGCCTGGAGCCGTTGCGCGCACCGGCGCGGGCGATAGCTCCGTCAGGTACGCCGGCACCACGCCCCACGCACCCTGCACCATGAACTGCATCAGCACCGCGCCTACGCCCAGCGTGACTGCGGAATGCCCGTACGCGTAAAGCGGAATCACGGGAATCGACAGCAGTGCGGCCGTCACAATCGCCCGCTTTCGGCCCCAATGCTCCGACAGGCTCCCAAAGACGATGCCGCCTGCGATCGAGCCGAGTCCGTAAAGCACGCCGATCAAACCGATCGTATGTGAAGAGAGCTTTGCCGCCACGGCGAGAAACGTCGGATACACATCCTGAGTTCCGTGCGAAAAGCTCATGAAGGCCGTCATCAACACCACCAGGAAGAGAAACCTTGGCAGAAACTCGATAAGACCGCGTGGCCGGCTCCCTCCGGCGTCAGGAGCAGTTCCTTCGAGGCGCTTCCTGGCTCCGGCCAGCCACACCGGCGACTCGGCAACGCGAAATTGCACATAGAACGCAAGCAGCGCAGGCGAGGCGCCGAGTACGAAAAGGCCCCTCCAGCCGATGGCCGGAATCGACAGGCCGTGCCAGTGAACTCCTGCGTACAAGAGACCGAACGCGGCGGAGGCCAGAATCGAACCTACGGCGTAGCCCTCCTGCAGGATGCCGGAGAATGTGCCGCGGCCCTCTTTCGGCAAGGTCTCGAATACCAGCGCGGCGCCCACCCCCCATTCGCCGCCCATGGCAATGCCGAACAGCGCCCGCAGCACAAGCAGCACCGTCAGCGATGGCGCAAACGCGCACGCCAGCTCGATCACTGAGAAACCGAGGATATTCGCCATCAGCACCGGCCGGCGGCCATAGCGGTCGGCCAGCATTCCAAACAACAGTGCGCCAACAGGACGAAAGGCCTGCGTCAGCAATACCGCCCCCATAATGGCTGAAGGCTGCGTTCTGAACTCGCCGGCAATGGCCGGAACGCAGAAGATGAGAATAAAAAAGTCGAGGCTGTCGAGCGTCCAGCCCAGGAAGGCTGCCAGAAAAGCACTGCGTTGCGCCTGGGTCAGGCTTTGGAACGGAGCCATCACGGACATAGGCGGGAGCATAGCAGACGGGCGCGGCCCACACGCTCGCAGCAAGCTGTCAGCTTTCAGCTCTTGGCTTTTAGCGGTGGCTTTCACCTGTGAAGTGAGGATTAGAGGAAGCTCGAAACTGACAGCCGGTTCCCTTTGGAAATATCTGTTGCAACGAATATCGTACCTGCTGCATCCTTTCAAGGAGGCAAAGCAAGCCGTCACAACGCCTATTTCCCGAAACAGCTGTCACAACCCTGCACCGAAAGGAAATTCTCCACATGAATCGACTCTTGCTTGTTGCTGGCATTTTGGCGCTCGCCGCGCCCTGGGCCTCTGCGCAACCTTCCACCTGGGTCTCTGACCCGGCCCACAGCGAAGTGGACTTCAGCATCCTCCACCTGAGCGTATCGAAGGTTCATGGCCGCTTCGGCGGCGTGAACGCAACCCTGCAATACGATGCGGCCGACATCACCAAGTCCAGCGTTCAGGTCAACATTGATGTCACCACAGTCGATACCGGGGTGCAGGGCCGCGACAACGACCTGAAAGGCGCCAACTACTTCGATGTCGCCAACTTTCCCAAAGCCACGTTTACCAGCACCAGCGTAACCAAGAACGGCAACGATCTGAGCGTGGCCGGCAATCTGACGCTCCACGGCGTCACCAAGCCGGTGGTGCTGGATGTGGAAGGTCCCACGCCGCCGATAACCGACCGCCGCGGCAAGGCGCACATGGGCTTTTCAGCCACGGCCACCATCAGCAGAACCGCCTTTGGCATTGCGCCGAACGCACCTGCCGCCATGCTCGGCGACGAGGTCAAGCTCACCATCGAACTGGACGTCGTCAAGCAGTAAGAGCAACTGGTGCGCCAGCGCTCACGGCCTGAAGCCGGCTGCAAACGACCTCACGGCCCGAAGCCGGGAGAATTCCCGATGGCAGACCTGAAAACCGAGATCGCGCAGTCGTTGCCTTTCGCAAGTGTGGAGGAGGAAGCAGTTCTCAATGTCCTCCGCACTTCCGATTGCCTTGAGCGTGCATTTCGGCACAAAACGCGCCGCTGGGGCCTCAGCTCGACGCAATACAATGTGCTGCGTATCTTGCGTGGTGCTCAGCCGGCCGGCCTGCCCTGTGCGGCCATCGGCGAGCGCATGATCGCCGCCGAGCCCGATATCACGCGGCTGCTCGGGCGCCTCAAAGGTCTCAAGCTCATCCAGCAACGCCGCGACCGGCGCGATCGCCGCGTGGTCTGGACCCAAATCACCCGCGCCGGACTCGAACTTCTCCGCTCCATGGATCCGGTCATCCGGCGGGTTCCCACCGAGCTGCTTGGCCACATGAGCCGCACCGAATTGGCGCAGTTAATCCGCCTGCTCGAGACGGCCCGCCGGCGCTGTTGCGATGCGCACGCAAACCACCAGACGCAGCAGTCAAGCGCTGCCGAAAGGTCCTGTTGAGAAGTTTTGAACGGTGAGGCCGCTAACCGGCCACGATCTTCTGCGCCACCTGCTCTTCATCCAGGTCTGACTGGATGATTTTATTGTGCAGGCAATAAAGAGCCAGCTCGAGACGATCCGAAACGCCCAGCTTGTCGTAGATCTTGCGCAGATAGTTCTTGATCACCTGCTCTGTGGTGCCCAGCTGGAATGCGATCTCCTTGTTGCGCTTGCCCTGCGTGATGCAGGTAATGATCGACCGCTCTTTCGGTGAAAGGCGCGGCTGGTTGCGGGGGCTCACCAGTGCTGCCGCCTGCGCCCGATAGGCATCAATCACCCAGTTCACTGACTGGTTGTCGATCCAGGTTTCGCCGGCAGCGATGCGGCGCACGCAGCGCACCAGCAGGTCGGGCGAGATGGAACGCGACACAATGCCGCGGACCCCGCGTCGATACAGTTCCACAGTGTGGTTCTCATCCGCCGCCACGGCCTGCACAATTAGCTTCACATCCGGAGCCAGCCGCAGAAGGTCCGGAATGGCGTTGGCCGTGCCCGCCAGCATGCTGCCTTCCAACAGAACAATGTCGGTAGGATAGCGCTCAATCGCGGCCCGTAGATTCTCTAATGAATCGGCTTGAGCGACGACGCGGATATCGTCTTCCAGAGCAAAAATCTTGCGAATCCCCACGCGGTAGATCGCCTGGGAATCTGCAAGAATTACGCGAATCGTGCCCGGCTTAACCGGAACTTCGCCGTTTTCACTCTCGGGGTTTTCGTCCAGATTCTCCATCGTCGGCTGCCGCCGTTTACCGCACGCTCACTGCTCCGCAAATCGATATTCATCAATTGTGGCTGCAGCAAGGTGCTCGTGGTGGCCTTTGGAGCAGCGTACCACACGTCCGGTGCAATGGACCAGAACGTCGTGCGGCGTACCCAGGACGCCATGTGGCATGCGCATCGAAAAGCGGACATCCATCCCCACCTGTAAAGCCTGCTCCAGCGAAAACAGCACGCCGCTGGCGGAGACGTTCCGAGTAAGCGCAGGGGCCTCTCCGCTATCCGTCGCGAGCACCACAGGCAGACTTAACGGGAAACGCACCGCGCAACGCACTTCTTGTTTGCCGCTCACGGTAGCCCGCGAGCCCGACGGAAGTGGTGATTCTGGCTTGATTGATGTCATGAATGAAGCCCCTCTGTGTGTGGGCTTAGTTGCCAATGTACCCACTTTAGCCGGTTTCGCACAGGGCACCAAAGTTTCCAGACTGGTAACCGATTCAATGCGATCCCTTTCCCTCTGCGCCTGGTGGTCCCGTTTTTCCACAATCTTCTTCCACAACCTCTGAGCTCCGCAGCTTGGATCATTCAGCGCTCGCGAAATTCAGAAGGACCCCTTGTGCGGCCGGATGAAATTTGTGGCCCCGGTGGCGCCAAGCAAATCGAAGGCTTTGCCTCGCGGACCAGTGTCGATACGCGAGAATCAATAGTAACCATTCAATAGGTTACTATAGTGACTTCATTTCTGGGTACGAACGGAAGAAATTATTCTGCATGGCACTTTTGTGCTAGCGACTATCCCACGTTTGGGTTACTCTAACTTTGCAGTTGATTGAGGCGGGTTGTCTCCACCGCCTGGAGGGTTTTTCAATGCGTACGTTGAGTTTGCTCAAATTCGTCGTAGTGGCTTTTGTTCTAGCCGCTCTGCCGATTATTCCTATTCCGCCGGGAAACTGAACGCAATCTAGTTCGGCATCGTTTTGGCCGTTTTGGCAGGATCGCGTCTTGTAACCGCGTGAATTAGTTCTTTTTGTGCCTGAATAACATTCAGGCAGGTCGAAGAGCCGATCGGTTTCCCCCAAGCGGGGAAGCAGGTCGGTTTTTCTTTTAGAGTGGTTGATTTTCTGGTGTTCCCGCCTCTATATTCCCCTTTCAGTGTAAGTTATTCTCCTTGTTCCTCTCGTAAGCCTACCCCGCACGTTCGTAGGTCATGAGAATCCAATTTTCGATTAAACTGGGTTAGTGAGCGTGGAATCAACACTCTGGGTCGCAGGGGAGGTCGTGTCTGCGGCAGTCGTGGGCCTGATGCTCTACAGGCATCTGTGGCGGAAGTTTCCCTTGTTCTTTGCATATGTCGTTTGGATATTTCTCGCAGACCTGATTGCGTACACTGCCATCCTCATCAACCGCTCGCTCTACACCCCGGCCTATCTGGTCCTTTCATTTGTCGATTCGGCTCTGCTTCTTGGCGTTCTCATTGAGCTCGCGTGGTCCATTCTGCGTCCCCTCCGAGCCTCACTGGCACGCAGTGCGCTGATTCCGCTCATCGGCGTTGTATTGGCAGTTGGCGCCGCGGTTTGGCCATTTGCCTCGCTCCCATCCCTCACCGGAACAACAGCGAAAACCCAATTGATCGTGCATCTGCTGCAAACAGTCTCCATTCTGCAGATCATTTTCCTCCTCGTCCTGATAGGAAGCAGCCAGCTTCTCTCCATCGGATGGCGCGACCGCGAGTTGCAGGTGGCAACCGGCCTTGGCTTTTACTCCTTCGCCAATATTGGGATCGCGGCGCTTCAGCGCCACCAGGCATCCTACGCGCAGGTCCGCGTCCTGAACGAAGTCGAGATCGTGGCTTTTCTATGTACTCTGCTGTACTGGATCGTCTGCTTCGCGCAGAAAGAAGCCGAGCGCCGCGAATTCACGCCGCAAATGCAGAGCTTCCTGCTCTCCGTGGCCGGCGCAGCTCATTCCACACGCGTGGCGCTCACTGACAAAGCCGGCAAGCAAAAGAAAGACTGACTCCAGCTTCACTCACCGTCTCGCCCACTGCGGCCCAACCGCCTGGTTGACACCCACTTTCGCGCCGGGTTCTAATGAACGTAGTGGTGAAGGAGTTCACCCTGCTCGCGATTTCAGAATAGCGGTTCACCAGAGCCGCTTGTCAGGCCGCCGCGACTGTCAAGGAGCCGCCGGCACGGCAAGCAGCTCAATGCGGTCAACCCATTCTGAAATCGCCGTAACCGCTGTCCACTCAGCTAGCCGGACAGATGATGACTCCTGACAGGGAATCCTGTTGCGGAGTCATGTCGCGGCGCGATCCCCGAGTACAAGAACAAGGAGCATCGTTCCATGGCCAACGCATGGGCTTTGTCGGCTTTGTGGGTCGGGTTGGCTCTGCTGGCAACGCTGCTGGCGATCTGGTTCAAGGTTTCTACGGCGCTCTCTGAAATCGTGGTCGGCACCATCGCGCAGTTGATCATCAGTTTGGAATTTGGCGCGGGCGGCCTGCAGGGAAATACTCAATGGATCAGCTTCCTCGCCGGAACGGGAGCGATCGTACTTACGTTTCTCGCCGGCGCAGAGCTCGATCCCACCATCTTCAAAATCAAATGGCGTGAGTCGCTGGTGGTTGGACTGGCCGGCTTCTTCGGCCCGTTTTTGGGCTGCACCGCCATCGCACATTTCGTTCTGCACTGGCCCATGCTTCCCAGCTGGCTGTGCGGCGTGGCGCTTTCTACAACTTCGGTCGCCGTCGTTTATGCCGTCATGTTGGAACTTGGGTTCAACGTGACGGAATACGGAAAGGCCATCCTGGCCGCCTGCTTTGTCAACGACCTGGGGACCGTGATTGCCCTGGGGCTGATCTTTTCCCCATTCACCATCAAGACGCTGGTTTTCGTCGCGGTATCTGTTCTGGCCCTGGCCGTCCTTCCCTTCCTCACTCCGTGGTTTTTCCAGAAGTACGGCGGGCGGGTATCGGAACTCGAAGCCAAGTATCTTCTCTTCCTGCTGTTCGCGCTGGGAGGATTAGCGGTTTGGGCCGGGAGCGAAGCCGTGCTGCCGGCATACATCATCGGCATGGTTCTCGCCGGAACGGTGGGCAAGGACCACGCGCTCATACGCAGGCTGCGCACGCTCACCTTCGGGCTGCTTACGCCCTTCTACTTTATCCGCGCTGGATCATTTGTGTCGGTCCCCGCGCTCATCGCGGCGCCCACTGTCCTGCTTTTTCTTTTCCTGGCAAAATCGGCAAGCAAAGCCATTGCAGTATATCCCGCAGTTCGTGTTCACAAATACGACGGATCGGCGGGCGCTTACTATACGTTAATGATGTCCACGGGGCTCACGTTCGGCACCATTTCGGCACTCTTCGGGCTCAATCACCACATCATCACGCAAGCGCAGTATTCCTATCTCGTTGCCACCGTTATCGCGAGCGCCGTAATACCGACGATGATCGCAAACGCATTTTTCCTGCCCCGGCATCTTCTTCCGCGTGCGCATCCGCAGGCGATCCAGACGTCCGGGCACGAGACGCAGCGGGCCACCGCTCGAGAACAGGTATAGGCCGGCAAAATGGGAAGCACGGTTTTTGTTGGATTTCAAAGAATTCTGCTCGCATTCGACGCCTCCCCTCATGCCGAGCATGCGCTCGACGTCGCTTTGTCGATGGCCGCCGACATGAAGGCCAAGCTCTACGTCCTCTCCGTCATTCGCCCTCCTGAGCCGGCCGAGAGCGCTGAGTTTCACGCCGTTGTAGACGACGCGAAAGAGAAATTTGAAAAGCACTTCGCCTCGATACGCGAACGCGCCCGTCAGAAAAGCATCGATTTCGAAAGCGAAATTGTAATCGGCCACCCGGCCGAGCAAATTATTCACATGGCGGACAAGATGCAAGCCAGCGTGATCGTGATGGGCAAGCGCAGTCATACGGTCCTGCACCGCTGGATGATTGGATCGAATTCGGAACGCGTTCTGCGTTACGCGCATTGCCCCGTTATGATTGTGCATTGATCGAACGGACGCAGCGGGAATCCGGACGCCGTTCTTCAAGTTAAAAGATCCGGAGATCGCCGATGGAGGAATAGACGTTGCAGAAATACTTGCTCATCGCGGCAGGCGGTGCACTGGGCTCGATGGTCCGCTACTGGGTCGGCTCAACCATCTCAGGCCGCATGGGAACCAAATTCCCCTACGGAACAATCGTGATTAACATGACGGCCTGCGTCATCATCGGCTTCACGCTGACCTATTTCGGCAAGCGAGCCGATCTGAGCCCGGCATGGCGCTTTCTGGTACCCATCGGCTTCATCGGCGCCTACAGCACATTTTCCACCTATGAGTGGGAGACGCTCTCCACCCTGCGCTCGGGTGCGTTTTTCCTGGGCTCGCTCTATGCCGCAGGCAGCCTCATTCTGGGCCTCGCTGCCACCTGGTGCGGCACCGCCCTCGCCGATCTGCTTTAGCGGCTGCGAACTGGCGCTTCATGCGAGGCCATCCCGATGCCAACTTTGCGACGGGCAGTTCCAGGTTGAAACTTTTGCTTAGAAGTGCTTCAATCCTTCGTTGTCCGCTTCGCTGCCCGCTGTGTGCCTGAGAATGCGCAGGTGAACTGGAAGAAAGGAAAGCCATGTTGACCACCGGTAAGGCCGTCAAAGTTACGCTCTATCTGAGCGACGGAGCCAAGCATCATGGTGTTCCGGTCTATACCAGCATTCTCGACTTTCTCTTTCACAGCGGCATCGCGGGCGCCACCGTGGTCAAGGGCGTCGCCGGCTTTGGCGTGCGGCACCGCCTGCACTCTGCTCACATCCTCGAGATATCCGACCGCCTGCCCATCAAAGTCGAGTTCATCGAGACGCGCGAAAAAGTGGATGCGATTCTTCCCGAGCTCGAAAGGCGCGCCGGCTCCGGCCTCATTGAAGTGCAGGAGATTTCGATCATCGTTCCCCCCAGGCAATAGGGCGGTCTTTTCTGGAATCTACGCCACCTGTTCGCCGCGCCTGCGCCCGTCGTATTCCGCAACATTCTGTCGCAAATCACGTCTGAACTTATATCTGCGGGGCGGAAGGGTTATTTTTCCCGGTTCGCGATTCCATCCCTTCTGGATCTCCCGTGCATCAAGGAAATCAAGGGTAGAAGGCTTGCCTTTTACCGATTCTTTAAAGGAACCGGTGCATACTGAGAGTGGCAAAGATTCCGGCAATCCTATCCAAGGGGAACCGATGCTTTCGAGTCACCAAGTAAGAAACATATTATTTGTTTTCATTCTTTTATCAGTTCTTGGTTGTGCGCACGGCTACGCCCAGGCAGCTCTGCTCATGGAGCAGCCGTATGGATTTTTTGGCGCTCTGAATCCCACTGGGCACAACGCTATCTATTTCCAGCGCATTTGCGCTGAAAATCCCGTGCAACTGCGGCGCTGCCGGCCCGGCGAGATGGGCGTCGTGATCGCCCGCTACCAGGGAATCGATGGGTATGATTGGGTGGCGATTCCGCTCGTTCCCTACCTCTACGCGGTTGACAACCCCTCCGACGTTCCCCAGCTCGTCGATCACGATGTCGTGGTGCAGTTGCGCAATCGCTATCGCGAAGCCCATCTGGCGAGCCTCGGTGCCAGGTTATCGCCGGGCAACTTCGTGCATGGCGGCTGGACGCAGCTGGTAGGTTCGGCTTATGAGCGCCGCATCTACGCCTTCCGCTTTGAAACCACTGCTGAGCAGGACGACGCCCTGATTGCGCGCATGAATGCAGGGCCGAACCGCACCAGATTCGACCTCCTTTTCAATAACTGCGCCGATTTTGCGCGCGTCATCCTCAATGGTTACTTCCCGCATAGCTTTAGGCGCAATATCTTTCCCGATGCGGGGATGACGACCCCCAAGCAGATCACGTACAAGTTGGTGCACTACGCGCGCAAGCATCCCGCTGAGGATCTGACCGTCTACGAGATTCCACAGATTCCGGGTTACCGGCACGGAAGCCACTCCAACAAGGGCATTGACGAGTCCATTGTGACCACGGTCTACGCCATCCCTATCGCCATAGTCAATCCTTATCTGGCAGGCGGAATGTTCGTTGACTACCTGGTGCGCGGCCGCTACCATCTGGTCCCCAAGCATCCTGAGGTTCTGGGACCGGAGAATCTATCGGCGTTGACAGGGCCGGCCGCGAACCTCGAGAATTCCGCCAGCGCCGTGTCTCCTGCCAGCGGACCTGCGTCCGTGGCATCGAGCTTAGGCGCGAATGTCTCCGGCGCCGTTCCCTTGGCTTCCGCTGTAACACGGCCGGCCACGGAAACCGGTTCCGGCATGAAGGAAACCGGAACTGCGAATGAGTAAGTCAGAACCGCAAAATCTCAAAAATCACGCGCGATTCGATCCCATCTTTCATTTCCTTCTAACGTTTGTCTTCCTCGTCAACCTCGTTGTATCCATCGTCTACGCCGTGCACCATTTCTGTTTCTACTCGGCGTGGCTGGTAGCGCTATCGATAGCGGCGTTCCTGGTGCTGTTCAAGGTGCGCATCTATCCCCTCAAGGTCCAGGATCGATTGATCCGGCTGGAAGAGAGGTTGCGCCTCCAGGCTCTGGCGCCGCGGGAGTGGCACACGCAGATCTACCGCCTCACTGAGGACCAGTTGATCGGGCTCCGCTTTGCCTCCGACGACGAGGTTGTGGAGTTGGCCAAGCAGGCCCTCGAGCACAACTGGAACCGCAAGCAAATCAAGGAACGCATCAACAACTGGCGCCCCGACACCTGGCGCGTGTGAATACAGCACCGCATCGCTCTGGAGACTGCAGTGCTCCAGTGGCTCGGCCGAACCATTCAGTGAGTGCATTTTCGCCTTCACGCGCAACGGCACGATCGTCTCGAACCCGAGCCTTGATGCCGCCATATCAAGCCACAAAACGCCGCCCCTTGCACCCCAAATGCGGGCGCAGCGCATCAAACAGAGTGGGTAAAGATGCCGGCCTCCGCACAATAGCCGCCGGCATTCTGGAGGTGATTAAAGAAACGGACCGAAACTGTGTCCGACCCGGCACTATGCATATTTATAGGGTTCAATTTCACTACTTTTGCGCAGGCGACCATCACGAAAACTACATCACCAGGTACTACCGCGCCCAAAATCCAAATGACGCGGTAACACGGCTTCCTGCCATGCTGCCCTGCGCGTTTTGCGCCCCTGGAACCATCTCTGAGGGTGCACTGCAGGTGGAATGCAACATCGCTGAGGTATCGGAGCTGGAGTTTCGCGACGCCCAGGCGGCGCTTGAGCCCGACATTGTCTGAGACGGGTGCCTCACCGCATTCCTTCCTGCTGACTATTAAACAACCTTCACCCGATCGATCCACCCTTCCCATCCAAGGTCAACCTGCCGCTCCAGGCACGCATCCTATCCCCAAGCCCAGCCGCTCTCGGTTCCTTCGCTAAGAAGCCACAGGTGCCGTGTGATTGCGATCACCGCGACACGTTCCGCCAGGGCCTAATCTGACAGCAGAATGTGAGCCGTAACTCGTGGTGCGGCGCACGGAGTTGTGTCCGAGCTTCTTGGATTTGTTTTTTGCCTCTTTACATGCATTCCTGATGAACGAGGCTGGGGAGCAGCGTGAGTGAAATTCGACCTGGTGCTGCTTCACCCACCCAGCCTTTACGACTTTAGACGAGCGAATCAGTTTCGCGGGCCGATCAGCGACGTCATCCCTTCGTCGTCGGTGTTCGACATGTACCCCATCGGGTTTACCAGCATTGCCGGCTATCTTGAGCGGTTTGGCTACCGCGTGAAGATTGTCAATCTGGCGGCGCGGATGCTCATGGACCGCGCTTTCGACGTGGAAAGAAAGATCGGCAAGCTTGACAGCCCGGTCTTTGGGATTTCGCTGCATTGGCTGCCGCATGCGCAAGGGGCGCTGGAGATCGCCAAACTGGTCAAGCGAGCGCATCCGCAGGCGCGGGTCATGCTGGGCGGGCTTTCGGCCACGTACTTTCATCGCGAGCTGATGGGAAACGGCTGCGTGGACTTTGTCATGCGCGGCGACACAACAGAGAAGGCCGTGCTGGCGTTGATGAATGAGTTACGGTCCGGCGAGCCGGATTATTCTCGCGTGCCAAACCTGGTTTGGAAGCAGGCTGGAAAGCGGGCCGGAGAGTGCGACGACGTAGTGGTGAATCCCGTGGGGCCGCTGCCGGAGACACTCGACGATGTGAATATTCCGGATTACCGCTATGCAGTGCGGTCGGTATTTCGCTACAGAAATCTGCTGGATGTGATTCCGTATCGCGGATGGCTGCAGTATCCGCTGACGGCGCTGTTGACCGTGCGCGGCTGCACGCAGGACTGCCTGGTGTGTGGCGGATCGAGGTCAGCCTATGGCTTCAATTGTGCGCGCACCCAGCCCACGCTGCGCTCGCCGGCCAAGCTCGCCGACGACATTGCGTTTATTCAGCGCTTCAGCCGGACGCCCACTTTTGTGATTGGCGATATCCGCCAGGGCGGGCCGAAATATGTTGAAGAGTTTCTGGAGCGAGTGGCGGCACTAAAACCGCGCAACGAGCTGGTATTTGAGCTCTTCTGGAAGGCGGATGGGCGGTTTTTTCAGCTCCTGGAACGGCACATACCGCGCTACAGCCTTGAAATCACTCTGGAAAGCGGCGATGAAAATCTGCGCAAGGTGAATGGGAAATTCGCCTGCTCCAATGCGGAATTTCTTGACACCGTGAAGGCGGCCCTGGCCCATGGATGCCGGAAGCTCGATCTTTTCTTCATGGTGGGCTTGCCGCACCAGACCCCGGAGAGCGCGTTGGCCAACATTGACTTTTGCGAGGAGATTTACCAGGCCTGCGGCGGAGACAAGCGGGTCTGTTATTTCGTGGCTCCGCTGGCGCCCTTCCTCGACCCAGCTAGCCGTGCGTTTGAGCATCCGGAGTGTTTTGGATTTCGGCGGCTGGCGACCACGCTCGAAGAGCACCTGCGGCATCTGACCGCGCCGTCGTGGGAGTTCATTCTGAATTATGAGACCGAAGCCATGACCCGCGAGCAGATTGTGAAGTCGACGTATGCCAGCATGGCAAAGATGAACGACTTCAAACTGCGGCAGGGGCTGGTCGGGACCCAAATGCACCGGCGCATTGCCAACGAGATTGACGAAGCGCTGGCATGGCTGGATCATGTGCGGCAGGCGTTGCGGCAGGGCACCGCAATTGAAGGATCGGCTGCACGCGTCGAGCCGCGGCATAGCGCGGCGCGCACTTACGCCGAGCTACGCTGGAAGGTAAAGAACCGTTATGCCGGGCTGGCTTCGCTGGCAGCAATGGGAATGCGGCTGGCCATGGAAGAACTGACCGGCTCCGTACGCCGGCGCCGCATGCCGATGGAGTGGATGCGAGCGGCAGCTGCTCCCACCCGACGTGGCGCGGCGCGAGAGGCAGCACCAGCAGAGTAGTTGCAGCAGGTTGCCTCCGCGGCGGGATACGCACGATTCGCTTGTGCGCCCTGCAGGCGGATGCGAAAATCTCTCTTCCCATCGCTCCACTCAGAGGCAGGGTTCGCCGGGCGACAACGGTATGTTTTGCTGCTATTCCTCGTCAACGAGTACGGCATCGACCGATTTTTTCCAGTCGCTCTCCTGGTCGACCCTCAGCAAAAGCCATTTTCCCCCGTGTCGCTCATAGGTCCAAAACTCCCGAAATGCTTCCAGAGATTTTTCTTTATTTGCCCGTTTGCGCCGGTTCCACGAATTGACGCTGGCGATTTGCCCGTTCGAGCCAACCGTGTAATCCGTGGCGTAGGCATCGATGCAAGCGGTATACATATCCTTCTCTTTGTCTCGAAAGTTCTCCGCCTCCACGAGTCTCACCTTGTCGATCCTCAGGTTTTCCATGATGTTGCGCTCACCATTGGATTGCATAAGTTCAATTTGCGCTTTCCATTCTGAGAACAGTTGAGGATGCAGAAGGCTCTCCAGCTGTGCGAGGTCTTGCTTGCACCACGCCACTTCAATTTGAAGAAAGGTTTGCCGCGTGTGCGCTTCGAGGTCTGGCTCCTTCCAGACAGGGTCGTCTTGCGAGAGTGTATTCAGCAGCTGTTCCGTCGCTTTCTTTTTCTTGTTAATTCTTCGGTTGACATACCAGGCATAGGCGATCGCGAACGGCAACAGGATCAGGGTGAGCCATCCGCCTCCACTGTCCCCTCCTCCGCCCGCCCTGGCCAGCGCATGGGGAGTGGCGAGTGCAAAGAAAATCATGAACTGAAGCAGGAACCATAAGACGCGGCGAAATCTCAGCGGCACTCTGTCTTTCATGAGGGCCTCCCGAAGAACTCGAGTTTCCTTGGCTTAGATTTGCCTAAAGTCTACCGCTGATCGCCGGTTTGGCAAGACCAAATCTGGCCCAGGGCGGCTGCGAGGGCGGGTCGCGCAGACTGCTTTTCGTGCGATCGGGTCATGACGGCCGGCCACGGCCTTGAAGGGCGTGGCCTGGCCCGGAAATGATGCGGCCGTTAGTCGAAGTACCCGATCAGGGTGAGCACCAGCAGCGTAAGCCCGATGAAGATGGCCGTGTATCCCACTACTTTGGAGAAGTTGACGAGCCAAAGCGGCGGTGCGATGCCGGTCTTCTTCTCGAGGTCGCCCGCCTTCAGATTGCGCGCGTATTCCAGCGACCGCTTTTCCTTGAACTCGTGATCGCTCTCCACGCCGGTAAAAATCACCATGTCCATGGGAAAGCTATCTGGGCGCAGGTGCGTGTTGACAAAGTGGATTGAAAAAATGAAGAGGACGGCGAGCAGAGCCTCTTCGCTGTGGATCACGAGGACTGCGTTGAGCGCCCACCCGGGCAGGAAATGCGCGAAGAATGGCGCGAACCACATGGCGTAGCCTGAGAATCCGATCACGATCATGCCCCAGAACACCGCCCAGTAGTCGAACTTTTCCCAGTAAGCGTAGCGCTCGAATTGCGGCTTGGGCCCTAGTCCCAGAAACCAGCGCATGTGGCCCACCATAGCCTTTGCGTCATTCCAATTAGGAACCATCGAGGTCGGTCCCCAGAAGATTCCCTTTTCGCGGTTCACCAGGCCGCGTTCCAAAACTTCCTTCACGTGGATCAGGAAGGCAATGGTAAGCACCACCGCAAAGAATTTATGCAGAAAGAGGATAGCGCCAAATCCACCCACGCCGGCCGCCAACTCGCGCGCCCAGAAGCTTTGACTGAAGCGCATGGGCAGGCCGGTAGCCGCCAGTCCCAGAAACGTGGTAAACAGCGTCGCGTGCATATAGCGCTGCTGGCGCGTAAAGCGGACGTAGTAACGAGTCTTGACGCCGGTCGCGGTTGCCGGGTCAGCGAGTTCGAGTTCAGGCATGCTTGCCTCCGTTGCCATTCTTGGTTTGGACCTGGTGGTAGCGCGAGCGGATCAGCCACAAGATGGTATGCAGCAGGAAGAACGTGAGCACGCTCGCCAGCAGCAGGTTCATAAACAGCCGGACAAAATATAGTCCGGGGTTCAATTTGCGATCGCGCGCGTTGGCGTGCGGCTGATATCGCACAAAACTCAGGTTGGCGCCCGCGTGACAGCGCCCGCAGGTGGCAATCAGGTTGGCTTTGTTGATGGGCGAACTTGGATCGCTGGCCGGCCGCACATCGTGCGCCTGATGGCAGTCCCAGCAGCGCGCTGTCTCCACATACCCTCCCAACGAACCCAACTGCGAGTGGAAGGTATCGCGGTAAGTGGAGAACTTCTCTTTGTGGCAGTTGCCGCAAATCGGCGTAGACTGCATGCGAAATTCTGATTCCGTCGGCTGCAAAATCGCGTGCGCGGTGTGGCAGTCGCTGCACACCGGCGCGTTCAGATTGCCGCGCGCAATCGCTTTGCCGTGGATGCCCTGTTCATAGTCGGCGTCGATTTTCGCATGGCAGTTTCCGCAGGTCTTGGGGATATTTGCCTTGTAGGTCGGGCTCTGCGGATCGGTGCGGCTCAGGATGTGATGTGAACCGTGGCAGCTCTGGCAGTTGGCCGCCACCAGCAGTCCTTCTTTGCTCAGGGCAAACCCGTGGATGGAATCGATGTAATTCGGATAAACGCTGGGCAATCCATGCTTGCCCGCCATGCCATTGGTGCCGTGGCACTGGCCGCAGGTCTTGGGCACGTTCAACGGGTAAACCGCGGAGCGCGCATCGGTCTTGGGAAAAATCTCGTGCGCGTTGCCGTGGCAGCTCGTGCAGGGATGCTCCTTGCTGTCGGCGTGTACGCTGCCCTTCAGTTGGGCCGCCTCATCGGCGTGGCAGCTCTTGCAATCCACAGGCGCGATCTTGTCAGGATGCGGATAGCCTTTAATGTCGGCGTGGCAGTTCGTGCACTGCAGGCTGCCGTGAATGCTGTCGCCAAACTTCTTCCCGTCCACAGCAATGCTGTGGCCGTTGCTGTCGGTCATGCTCGCGTCGCCGTGGCAGGTCAGGCAGTCCTGCGCGCTCAGGGTGTGCGGCGCCAGCGCCAAAATCGCCATGATCAGAACAATCAGCGCAATTCGCACCCTGTTCCTTGTTCCCTGTTCCCTGTTCCCCGTTCTTCTTGCGGCTTCTTTCATTCCGCCGTCTTCCTTCCCTCAAGCGAAAGCGGACGTATCCGCCTATCCGCAACTTTTTGCGGATTCCACCGGTCCGTCACATGACCCTTTGCGGGGGATCGCAATTCCAAGGTGCTTCTTTTGGTGGAGGTTGGCAGTGATCGGTATCACAAGCTAGACGACGCAGATCACAAGCTCGTCCATGCTCTTTCACTGCTCAGACTTGCGTGCCGGAGCCCTGCAGAGTTGGCGTCTCATAAAGCGAAGTTGAACGTTCGACAAACTCTTTTGCAAGCGCCTCTTCCAGTCGCCCGGTCGGCAACCTGCGAGCCGAAGGCCAAAGCCAACGGCTTTGCCATGTGCTCGTGATACAGGTCACATGCCACGCTGCTTCCGGTCGAGCACAATAATTCCGCTGCTTCAGGAGGCCCTCCATGGGCACAGTTGCCGTTCCCGAAACCGAGACCATGCTCACCCTTCCCGGTGACCCGGTGCGACAGTTGCAATGGCGGTTTGGCGACCGCTTCGACCTGCAAATGCTGGTGCAATCGGCAAGGGGCGTGGCGCGCGCAACCGTTGCCCGGCTTGTGGCCGCCGGCGAGCGCAACACACATGAGTGGACCGCGGCCAAAGACGCGATGCTCGATGCCTTCGACCGCGCCGGGATCACTGCCGCTTTCATGGAGCCTGAAGAAGGCGGCTTCATCGCCGGGCCCAAGAACCTGGCGCTGGGTCTTGCGGCCTTTGAGCTGGCTTGGGTCGATGGCGGCGCGGCGACCGCCAGCCTCGCAGGCTTTCTCGCCCTTTCACCCATCCACGAGCGTGGCACGCCCGAACAAGTTGCCCATTATATGAAGCTGGCCGCTCCGCCGCAGCCCGGAGAAGATCGCAAGCCCTGGCGCGGCGCCTTTGCGCTCACTGAGCCCATCCCTTACGTGGGCGTCGACACCGGCATGCTGAGCGGCAAAGTGCGCGTGGTCGAGTGGAAAGACGGCCAGGAGCCATGGCTGCAAATCGAGAAGCGCGGCCGCTTCATCTCCGGCATTGCTTTTGCCAACTTCGTCACCGCTGCGGTCAGCTCCGGCGACGAGCGCATCAAAGGCAGTTGCGTGGTGATTCTGGAGGAAACCGACAAAGGTACGTTCGATCGTGGCACGCCAACCAGGAAGCTGGTGCACCAGCTCTCGTCTACGGGCGATCCGGTCTTCAATCTGCGCATTCCGGCCAGCCGCATCGTGGGCGGCTACACAGTGAAGGACGGTGTGATTGTTCCCAACTTCAATCACACTGAGGTGATTGACGCGGTTTTCCGCCGCACCCGCGTTCCCGTCGGGCTGATGACGGCGGCCAAGCTGCTTTCGGCGGTCGAGCCGGTAATCCGCTATCAGCGGCAGCGTTTCCGCGGCGCCGAGGGCGCCAGGCCCGGCTCGGTGCGCTATGAGCAAGGCATTCAGCAGCGCGAAGACGCACTGCACCGCCTGGTGGATGTATGGGCAGCGGGCGAAGCCGCGGCCTCGCTCGGTTTTGCCGCCGCGCGGCTGTTTGACGAGTTGGACCCGCTCGAAAAGCGGAAGACCGCACTCATGAAAGGCCGCGGAATCTCAGGCGGACGCGCAGAGATAAGGGCGCTGAAAGAAAGTGAGCAGGGCGCCATCGAGCTGCTGAAGCTGAATGAGGGCGATCCGCGCCGCGCCGAGCTTGAAGCCGATCCGCTGGTGCAGTTCGTGCTGAAAGACGCCGAGGCCAACGTGCTGTGCCCGGCCACCAAGCTGTGGAACACCGGCCATGGCGCCAACATGATGCGCGAAGCCGTAAGCCTGATGGGCGGCTACGGCATTACCGAGGATTGCCCCGGCTTCCTGGCTAACAAATGGATGGACGCACAACTCGAAGCCACTTACGAAGGCCCCGAGGCGGTGCAGCGGCGTCAGTTGACCGTCACCATGACCGGCAACGTTTTTCTCGCGCTGTTTGCCGCCTGGACCAGGGAGATGCGCAGCATCGCTTCATCTCATCCCGGCACCGGCGCTTGCACGCTGGCCACAGCCATGAATCTGTGGGCGTGGACGCTGAATTATCTGCAGCGCTCGACCGACCCGTCGGGCAACAAGCTTTACCACGGCCAGCGTCAGGGCGTTACCTTCGCGCTGGCCGATGCGCTGAGCTGGCTGATGGCATCGCGCTGCCAGATCCTCGACGTACTTGAGCTGGAAACGCGCGGCGCGCAGGATGCCGCAGTCTTCGAAAGCCTGGCCGGCACTGTGCAATTCCTGAGCGATCTAAGCCATACGCAGGCTGCGCAGGCGGCAGGCGAGGTCTCGCGGATCTGTGGCGAGCTGGTCTTCGGCTACAACCGGCATCCAGCATGGGAAGATGAGGAACACCGAAGCTGCTTCCTTGCCTCCGAGCTCGAGGAGCTGGAAGAGACCATGCCCGGAATCATGGCCGTTGCGGTAGACGTACTGGCGGCTGACGGCAGCCATCCCGCCAAAGCCGGCCCTTGTGTCGGCTGCGCGGGAGCCAGCGATTACCTGCAGATGCAAAGCCGATTGACCCGATGCCTCAGCGGTTCGCGCCTGGCCAAAGACCGGGCTGCCGAAACCGTGAGCAAAGTCGTCATTCCCGAAGCTCTCGATTATCCCGCGGCAGGCCCCGCATGAGCTCGAATGGGCCGTTACCCGAGCCTTTCCGCGCATTTTGCAGAAAGAGTGGGAACCGGGAGAACTCACCTGCACCGAGAGGGTCCGCATGAACACCAATGGACGCGCGGTTGCAGTCGACCGCCAGACGATGGAAGTCGACATTGCCTGCGCCGGCTTCGGCCCCGCCATGGGCGGCTTTCTCACTACGCTTACGCAGGCGTGGACGCAGAACCCCGCCGATCCCGCCTTCGAGAGCCGCGTTGCGCCGGGCATGCCCCTGCAGGTGGTCTGCTATGAGCGCGCCGACGATCTGGCCGCTGGCGTCAGCGGTGTGGTCACGCGCGGAGAAGGGATTCGCTCCACCTTTCCTGCGCTCGATCCCGCACAGATTCCCATGGCTGCCGCCGTCACAAAGGAGCGCGTCCTTTACCTGCTCGATCCCATCGGCGCCAGCCGGCGCTCCGCGCTTCTGCGTTTTGGCGATTCTCTTATTGGTCTTGGACCTGAGCGGTGGGTAAAAGACCACGCCTTCGAGCTGCCCTGGACGCCTGCTTTCCTGCGCAAGCACGGAGGCCTCGTCCTCTCCATCGGGCAATTCAACCAGTGGGTCGGCCAGCAACTAATGGCCGGCGGCTTCGTGCAGATCTGGCCCGGCACTGCAGTCAGCGGCCCCATCTTCGGTGACAACCCCGATCGCGAGCGTAAAGAAGTCGCCGGGCTGCGCCTCACAGATCAGGGCGTCGACAAGCTCGGCATTCCCGCTGAAGGCTTCATGCCCGGCATGGACGTACGCGCCCGCCTCACCGTCGTTGGCGATGGCCCTGTAGGCGCCGTCGGGCAGCAGCTCGACGAACGCTTCGGTATGCCCGCCGGTCACGCTCGCCGCGAGTGGGCGCTGGGAATGAAGATGGTCATCGAGCTCCCCGAAGACACCACGCTCGAGCCCGGCGCCGTCTGGCATACCTTTGGTTTTCCCGAACCCGAGATCTTCGGCTTCCTTTACGTGCACCCTCATCGCCTCGCCTCTGTCGGCATCTTCATTCCCTCGTGGCTCGGCGATCCTGCGCGCACCGCCTACCGCTATCTGCAGCACTTCATCCAGCATCCCGCGCTGTGGCGTCATCTCAATGGCGGCACGCTGCGCTCGTGGGGCGCCAAGTCGCTTGAAGAGTCGGGCAAGCGCGGCGAGCCCTTCCTTACCGGCGATGGCTTCGCGCGCATCGGCGAAGGCTCCGGCTCAACCAACATGCTCACCGGTTCCGGCGTCGACGAAGCCTGGACCACCGGCGTCCAGCTCGCCGAGGCCGTCCTCGAAATTCTCGACGCCGGCCTTCCCTTCACGCACGAAAACCTGGCCGCTACGTACGAAGCCCACCGTCGCACCAGCCGTATCGAACGCGGCTTGCGCCAGGCCGAGCACGCCCGGGACGGCTTTCACGGCGGCTTCGTGCGCGGCCTCATCGGCATGACGCTGGCCGGGCTCACCGGCGGTCGATTCTCGCTCAAAGCGCACATTCCATCCGCGCCCCGCCAGATTCTCCCCTTCCGCGCCTTTGGCAAATCGGGCTTGCGCCTGCGCGAGGCCGCCGCTGCCGCCATGGCCGACGGGCGCACGCTCCACGATGCTCTGCTCACCGCGCGCGGCTGGCCCAAGATCCCCTTTGACGGCCGCCTGCTGGTCACGCATCAGGACGCGCTGCTGCTGGGCGGCAAGGTGCAGGCCGTTCCCGGCTACGCTGACCACGTCGTCTTCCTCGATCGCCGCCGCTGCATCTCCTGCGACGACAAGACCTGCATTGCCATGTGCTCCGGCCAGGCACTCACGCTTGGCGAAGACGGTGCGCCCAGCTTCGAGCGCGAAAAATGCGTCCACTGCGGCGCCTGCCTGTGGAACTGCTCCCAATCGCCCGACGGCGAGCGCGGCAACATCGAGTTTCGTGCCGGCTCCGGCGGCCTGCATTCCAGTGAGAATTAGCTGAGATTTGAGAGGGCATCATGCTAGGTCCATTCCACATCGTCGTTTGCGCGGGCATCGTTCCCGATCCGCTACAGACTCTCGAGCCGGCGCCAGGTCCGGCCATCAAGAACGAAATGCTTCTTCCCGCCATGCTCGATCCATGGGCCGCGAGCGCTCTTTATGAGGCCACTGCCCTGGCTGCCAAGGCACCGGGCAGCAAGCTCTGGCTCGTCTCGCTTGGTCCAAAGGCCAAGCTGCAGCAGGTCATGATGACCATCGCGCAGAAGGTCGCCTTCGAGCTGGTGCCCATCGACTCGCCCCAGGGCGGTTTCGCCGACGCGGCAGCAACTGCCAACACCATCGCGTCCACCATTGAAGCCATTCCCAACCTCGAAAGAGCAAAGCTTCTGCTGTTCGGCGGATGGGAATCAGCGTCGCGCGGCGCCGGCGTCACGCTCCAGCTCGTCGGCGAGCGGCTGGGAATCGCTGACCAGTTCCAGGGTGTCGATGAGATCACCCTGCGCGATGACGGCTCGTTTGAGGTGTTGGAGCGCGTGGAAGGCGGCAGGCACCAGGTTTCAGTGTGCGCAGGCGCGCCCGCCGTGCTGGGCTGGGCCACAGGCAACCTGGCTGAACCACGCAACAACCCGCAGATCGGCATGACGAACATGCGCTCGATTATGCCCGCGCTGCAGCGCGCCAAAACCGCCGCCCTCGACGGCAGCGGTCTGCGCTACATCTCTGTCAGCCTGCCCAAACAGCAGCGCGAGACGCGCGTGGTCAAGGACCTGAGCCCCGACCAGATCGCCGCTGAGCTAGTCGCCTGGATCAAAGCGAACGCCTAGCAGCGAAAGAGGAACCATGGAATCGATTCTCGTACTCACCCACGCCGACGAATCCGGCTCCGCTCTCACCAAGGCTTCGCTCGAAGCCGTTACCGCTGGCCGCGACCTGGCCGCGCGCCTCGATGCGGAGCTCAGAATCGGCGTCGTCGCCGCCAAGCCAGATGCGCCGGCGGTCTCTGCTGCGTCCGCCGGGGCGACGTTGCTGGCTGTTTTCGGCTCTGCTTTTGCTCAAGCGCGCTTCACCTCCGATGCGGCAGCGTGCACTGAGCTCTGTCGCGCCGCGCAACCTACGCTCGTGCTCGCGCCGCACAGCTCCCGCTTCGCGCGCGTGCTGGCTGCGGTAGCGCATCGCGTGGGCGGAGCGATCGACACACACATCGCCGCGCTCGGCGGAGCCGAAAGCGTCGAAGCCACGCGCTGGTTTTACCGCCAGCGCGTCGAAGCGGTCATCCGGCGCGACCAGCGGCCGTGGTTTCTGCTCCTCGAGCCAGGAACCAATGCGCCTTTCGCCGCGGACGCGCATGCGTCGTCTGCGAGCGACGCGGAGCACGTTGCCATCGCCGTCGAGTTGCCGGAATTGCGCACGCAGGTGACGGGATTCCGCGCGCCGAAAACCGACGAGCAGACCATTCGCCCCGACGCCCAATTGCTTTTCGTCGCCGGAGCAGGATGGACGAAAAAGCAGCCCGATGGGCAGGTGCATGCCGGTGAGGCCGGCGCGCTGATCCTGGATTTTCTGCGCGCATCGGGCGCATCGCTGGGCAGCAGCAAATCTTTAGTCGATCAGGGCGGGGAAGGCGGCTCTGTGCTTCCGTTTCTGACGCATTTGAATCAAGTGGGCCAGACGGGAGCCACGCCGCGCCACGCCAAGGGCCTTTCCACCTGCTGCCACGGCGAAGAGCCGCATGTTGTGGGCTGGCGCTTCATCGGCGAGCGCCGCGCCGTCAACCTCGATGCCAACTGCGGCTGGACGCGCGGCAAAGCCGACGTGGTCTACATCGCCGACGCGTTTGCCGTGATGAAGAGCGTTAATGCGCTCTTAGGGTCGAGCAGGTAATTGTCGAATCCCTGATCTGTTCCCAGCCGGCACGATAGGGTTATAATCCGGGGCAGTCGATCCCGACAATTTCAAACGGTTTGAGGAGGAGGATATGAGAACCTTCGTGCGACTGCTTCTGTCGGCGGTTTTGCTGGCCTGCGTGATTCCCCAGCAAGGGATTCCGCAGAGCCGCGCAAACTTCTGGTTCCTCAACAACACCGGCAAGGACCTGCACAACCTGTATGTCTCGCCGCACAGCCAGAATTCGTGGGGCAACGATGTGCTGGGGCGCAGCACGCTGCCTGACGGGATGGGAACGGTGATCGTCTTTCCGCCCGGATGGCGCGGCCTGTGCCACGAGGATTTCAAACTCGTCTTCAGCGACGGATCCGGTCAAATCTACTCGCAGGGCATCGACGTGTGCCAATTGCATGCCCTCCAATTCGACGCGCAGACGGTGGAAGGATTCTGAAGACAGCTGCCGGCGCCATTGGTCTTGATGCGACGGCATGCTAAGTACATCGATACCCCCCCGGGGGGGCGCCCCCCCTTTTTGCCGTTAAGTGGCTTGTTTTGAGCAATATGTACCCCCGATGGCCGACTCCTAGCCGCTGAAAGCAGGCGGCTTAGGAGCCAAGATCTTCATTCAAAACGGCTTAATTCAACAGTTCACCTCTCGTAATTCGCAGCTCTGAGGAAAAAAACGGACGGCCCGGAGAAATACCGGTCTCGCCAACGGCATTCCTCTCTTGCCGAGCCGAGAGACAGCGATATTTGCTCTCGCAGCCTGTAACTCCCACTCTGTCTCCGGCCCATGGGCTTACTGGCTGTTGGCTTTGGCTGTCTTTTGTGGCTCCAGGCAAGCACACGCACGGGCCGCCCAGCCCAAATTCACTTCTGTTTTTGGCTACTGTTTACAGTCTAGAGATTTGCTGGAAATAACCTGCAAAGTTTCGAAAAAAAATAATTGCTTTGGAATGAGTTGTATGGGACGCGAGCGGGGCAGGGAGGGGGTTGACAAAAAAGATCGGGGACTCGGGAGGAGCCGATAGAGCGGGGAGCTGCCGGCTCTGCATCTTTCGATCAGTTCCAGAAGTAACAGATCGCCAGGGCGTGCTGATTGCTTTCCGCCCCGAACCGCGCTACCCTCAGGTTTATCCCCCAGAGAGTGACGAAAATCACATCTTCGCGGCCCAATCCACGCCAGAATGGACGGCCATAGAGGGTTATAGAGGTTTTTTAAAATGAAGCGCCTTTTCTTGCCTTTGCTCTCTCTCGCCGTGTCGAGCACTGCCTTATTCAGCCAGGATCTTCCTGCCGCAATCCAGGCGATGAAGACTTCCTACGCCGCTTCGGGCAGCATTGTCCTGCTCGACAATTCCACCATCGCCATTCAGCCTCACATGCCGGCTCCGATTTGCGGAATGCCCAGGAACCAGGACGGAAAGACCACCTGGTCGTATTACAACTTTCCTTTGGCATCCATCCGCGTTTCGCTTACTGAAGTCGACGAGACGCTCATCCTTGAGGATCGTGTCTTTACTGATCCCGATGCCCCCAAGGTCTACAAGCCCGGCGACGTCGGCGAGACGACCATGGTGGTTGTGTCGAGCAGGCCCGGCAAACAGTTCCACACCCTCATCTACGATCTGGAGAAGTTTTTGCACCTCGGCCCCGGCCCGCACTCCAGCTCGGAGTACGGCCAGGCGTCTGACGATACGCAAGCCTTCGGCCTCACGTTTTCCGATCCAGCCGCGGCGCACAGCTTCGAGATGGCGCTTAAGCAAGCGGTCATCATGGCCAAGGCCCAAGCCGCCGAAAACGTGCGCCCGTAGTTGGGGCGAATTGCGAAGGATTCTTAACAGCTAGAAAGTCAAAAACGGCGATTTCCCTCGCGGAAATCGCCGCCTGCGTTTATGGTCCCAGTGTCCTGAGTCAATATGGATTCTAATGTGATTCTTTGCCCGCTTGATCAACGATCAGTACAACGTCGGAGCTTGATTTGAGGCGTGCAACCGCCAGCTGCTTCCCTGACGGCGACCAGTCCAAATCGATCAACGTCTCCGGCTGTGGTTGAAACAGCGTGTGCGGGGAAGAGCCATCAAACGCTTGCACCAGCAGGGTATTGCCGTCACCACGGGTAACAGCGGTCACAAAAGCACGATCGTCGGGCGATAGCCGCACAGGGCCTCCCAAGCCATTTTCTACCGGGATGGGTGGTTTCTTGCGCCCAGAGGCCAGATCAACGACCACAGCGCTGAATTTGTTCTCTCGAAGTCCGAAGAGAACGGCATGTGCTCCATCTCGAAATACCGTCGCTAAGGCGTAATTGTCGGGCGGAGCCAGGTTCTTGGGAGTTCCTCCGGCGACGGGAATGCTCCACAGTGAAACATCGACGTCGCTTCCCAAACTGTAATACGCTGTTTTGCTGTCTGGAGAACAACTGGGATTTCGTGCGATTCCGCTGTTGGTAAGCTGGGTAATTTCTCCTCCGTCCCCGGTCATGCGGAACAGCCGAGGCTCGCCGCCGCTGCGAGGAATGCCCGTAAATAGGATTGTGCCGTCGGGGCACGAGGCAATGGAGTCTCCGGGCGTGATCCCACCTGTGTCGAAATTGAATAGATTCCCGGTCGCATGATCGATCGCGTCTAAACTCGATCCACTTGCGATGAAGAGCAGGCGTTGGTCGGTGGCCCAGGCGATACTACTTGGCGAAATCCTCAGAGGCAACGTCGTGACCGGCAAACCACCATCAGGCCCATAAAAAGCGACGCTGGAATCGGTATTCGTCAGCACCGTCGCTAACGTTCGTCCGTTGCCCGAGAGCGCCAATTGGCTATAGGAGTTTACGTCGTTGGTTACGGAATGGAACTCTCCCGAGGGAACCGCGATGACCCCGATCTGGTCCCGGTCGGAGTGCTGCTTGTGGTAAAGCGCCAGCAAATGGCGATTGTCGGGCAACCAGGCAAGGGTGGTGTAGCCATCATAGGGGTCAGCGAAGAAAACATCCGCAGGCGCTGCGATGGTCGAAAGTTTTTTCGAAGAAACTTCCATCATGCTCAGCGCGATCCTCGCCGTCCCCTCCTGACTATGGAGCCATGCGATTCGCCTTCCATCAGGGGACCATACAGGTGGTTCGATCAGGTCCATCGATGTATAGAGCACTTGTTGATTGCTGCCATCTTTGTCGGCAATGCGGATCTCAGAGAGTTCGTCCTTTCGTTCCGGCTGCCACCTCGCAAAGACAAGCCGGTCACCCCCGGGCGCCAGACTCGCGGGACTATCGACGTCCATGATCAACTGCCTGGGAGTGCCTCCCAGCACCGACATGACAAAGAGGTCGCGGCGCGTGTCGCCTTGCGGCGACCCATGCGTTAAATAGAGATAGTTTCCGTCCGGCGAGAAGGTAAGTCCAAGGTAGTCGCTGGGAATTGCGCCGAGTATCTGGGCATCGGTGTTGGTGGCAATATTCCTTACCCAAAGCGTGCGTTGCCCGTTGTCGTTCTTTACTTCGGCCAGGAAGCGCCCGTCCGCCGAGAGTGCAATCCTTTCGATCGTCCCAACATTGGTCACCTGGCTGGCAGAAATTGAACTGAAGGGCATAGCGCGAGGCCAGAAACGCCAGGCGGCATATCCGGCCGCTAAGATGATCGCGAGTAGAATGGCCGGCTTCAATAAATTTCCGGCTGCAAACGCTGCCGGATGGGCCGGCGATATGGCAGCCTCGCCCGAGGAATTCACGCCGGCGCTGGGGCTGACAGGATGAGTTCCCCCGGAATCGGAAGTTTGCAGTGACGTGGACTGTGACGGCACGGGTACGGCGTGGCCGCCTGAGCTATCCGCTCGCCGCAATCGCTTGAAGTCGGCGCGAAGCTCGGCGGCTGACTGGCAGCGAAGTTCCGGGTCTTTCTCCAGTATTTTGTTCAGGATGTTTTCAAACTCGATGGGAAGTTGCGGATTGATCGACCGAGGCGCAGGAGGCTGTTGATTGAGGATCTTGTCGAAGACCACAGCCGCTGTTGGGCCGGCATGCGGATGCTGCCCGGTTGCCATCTCATAGAGAACCACTCCCAAAGAGTAGAGGTCGCTGCGCGCATCCAGCGGCTCGGCACGCGCCTGCTCGGGAGACATGTAAGCTATGGTGCCAACCAGAGACCCTGGGGCGGTGGCATGGAGCACATCGGTCGAAGAAATGGTGGTCGCGAGGGAGGGATTCGTCGATTCGCCGAACTTCGCCAGACCAAAATCGAGGAGCTTCGCTTGACCCGATTTGGTGAAGAAGATGTTTGCCGGCTTGATATCGCGATGCAGTATGCCCTTGCGATGGGCGGCGTCGAGAGCATCAGCCAATTGCACGCCGAGTTCGAGCACCCGCGGATAGGGTGTGGGACGGTGCTGCAGGAGCCTTTCAAGACTATCGCCCTCAAGGAGCTCCATCACGATGAATGGAGATTCAGAGGACTCGTCGACTTCATAGATGGTACAAATACCCGGATGGTTCAGCGATGAAGCTGCACGCGCCTCGCGCCAGATGCGCTGCGGCGAATCATTGTTGTTGCGAGATGATACGGTGATGAGCTTGAGCGCGACGTGGCGACGGAGTTTCTGGTCGACGGCTTCATAAACTACGCCCATCCCGCCTTGGCCCAATCGGCGGACGATGACGTAGTGCCCGAGGAGGGTTCCGGAGGCAAGCTCGCTCACGAGATTCATTTTGCCTTCCTCGAAGCCGCAAGGACAAATGACGCCCGGGAACGGGGCAACGAGCTAGACGTTGTAGGTTCCCGAGGAGACCTTGCCGCCGTGTCCAGTCCAGTTGGTGTGGAAGAACTCGCCACGCGGCTTGTCGACGCGCTCATAGGTGTGCGCACCAAAGAAGTCGCGCTGCGCCTGCAGCAAATTGGCCGGCAACCGTTCCGAGCGGTAGCCGTCGAAGAACGCCAGTGCCGTGGAAAGCGCCGGCGTGGGCACGCCCAGTTTGATGGCCTGCATGACCGCCTTGCGCCACGACGCCTGGTACTTGTTCACCACGCGCGAAAAATACCTGTCGAGCAGCAGATTGTCGAGTTGCTTGTTTTTCCTGAACGCGTCCTTGATCTTGCCCAGGAACTGGCTGCGAATGATGCACCCGCCGCGCCACATGAGCGCGATGCCGCCCATGTTCAGGTTCCACTTGAACTCCTGCCCCGCGGCGCGCAGCAGCATGTAGCCCTGCGCGTAGCTGATGATCTTGGCGCTGAACAGCGCGCGCCGCACGTCCTCGATAAACTTTGCTTTGTCCCCCGCCTTGGGCCGGCTCCTGGGCCCGCGCAGCGACTTCGACGCCTCGGTGCGCTCTTCCTTTAACGCCGACAGGCAGCGCGCAAACACGCTTTCGCCAATCAGCGTAACCGGCTGCCCG
>JASHYS010000244.1 GCA_030042915.1 Acidobacteriaceae bacterium | reverse complement strand
TGCCCAGCTTCATCTGCTTGAGCGCCGGGTACCAGTTTTCGAGCTCGTGACGCATGGCCTTGGTGAGCGCGTCCACCGGGCCGGCGCCTTCCGCTCTTGAAGTGGTGACCTTCGACTCGCCGATGGTAAGTGCCATGTGCGCCTGAACGTAACGGCCGCCGGACTCGTCGGACTCGTCGTGAACGCGCCAGCTCTTGATGGTGAACCAGTTGGGCAGGGAGCGCAGGACTTTCATGCAGGCCAGGCGGAAGGAAACCTCGCTGGCCGTAAATCCGCCGCCTTCGACCATGGCCTGATTGGCGTCCATGACGGCCTGTGCCTGCGCGGAGTCGAGCGCGACGCCAAGCGACTCAGAAAGCAGCATGATGTTGGCGCGGCCCGACTGGGCATTGACGCCGATGGTGGGGCTGGCGCCCACCAGAGCCGGGTCGCACCACAAATACGCCCCCGGATTCTTGCGCTCGCTCGACCCGTGCATGCCGGCCCAGGTGCCAAAGGCGCCCGGTCCCACGATAGGCGCTCCGTGCGGAGCTTCGAGGCCGAAGGCCGCGTAGGCCGCATGGGCCAAGCCGGTAAGACCACGGAGCGACTCGGGCGGGACGAACTCCGCTTCGCCACGCAGTTGCAGGGCGCCAATGACGGTGGTCAGGTTCACGTTGCCGCAGCGCTCGCCGGTTCCAATCAATGTGCCCTGCACCTGCACCGCGCCGGCCAATACCGCGGCGCGCGTGTTGGCTTCGCCCAGGCCGCGGTCGGTGTGGCCATGAAAACCAAATTTCGCGCCGGGAAAATCGCGCTGCAACCGGTCGAAGACTTGCGCCACTTCTTCGGGACTGGCGCCACCGTTGGTGTCGCACACGATGATGCGGCTGACTTTCTGGCGGGCGCATTGATCGACGAGCTTATGGAAGTGGTCGAGAGTGCGACGGGCAAAATCGCCGCTCATGGGATTGCCATTTTCGGCGCGGCTGCACTGCGCGTCCATGGCGTGTTCGAGATCGACGATGACTTCGAGGCCGTGGTCGTGGAGATGCTCGATGGTTTCCCATGCCATGCGGAGATTTTCTTCCGCAGTGACGCCGAGCGACCGTTCGACATCAAGAAGGCGCGACTTGACCACGATGACTGCCACAGGAATGCGCCGCTTGTGGCGCAGGATGAATTGCAGGTCGGGCCAATCTTCCACTTTGGCGCCGCGTCCGCGTGTGCGCCCGAAAAGCGCCAGCTTCATGGCGCCGGTGTCGACGGCGGTGAGCGCGTCCGTGAGGTCGCCGACGAACTGGTTGGCGCCGGCAAAGCCGATTTCGGCGTAGCGCACGCCAAACGACGCCATGCGTTCCAGCAGCAGCACGGCGTTGGGCACCGAGATTTCGAGCCCCGGCTGCTGCAGGCCATCGCGCAAGCTGGTGTCGAAGAGCTCGACCTTGCGCGGGGCGGGCTCTGTTTTTTGGGTTGTGCGCTCGATCATTTGGCGGCTTTGAAGCGGAGATGTGCGCCGCAGTGCGGTGCAAATTCGCTCCACACTACCATGATAGCGCGGCGGGATTTCCGGGCCTTGTTGGCCTCCCGGCGGCACAGAATCCGGCGGTCAGAGACCCAGACGCCTATTTCGCGTGGTGATGGTGGGCGCCAAAGGCGATCAAGACCACCCCGGTTCCGGCAAGGCCGCCGCCTGCACCGAGAAAAGCGTCTTTGACCTGGCTGCCGAGGATGCCGCTGGGATTCGCCGATGCCCCGAGGCCGAGCAGGGCAACCCCCACTCCGGCGCAGACAATGCCGCCCACAATCATGGCCTTTTGCCCTGAAGTGAGGGGAAGAGTTTGTCCGGGTTGGGCTGATGCCGTTTTGTCGTCGCTCGCGAGGGGCAGGGGCGTTGCGGGATGGACGCCTGCGTTCTTCGCCAATTCGCTGAAGGGAATGGGGCCGGCGGCGACTGCCAGCGTCGAATGACACAACAATGCGAGGCCCAGAATTGCCGCGATAGCTTTCATGCTGACCTCCTGGGGGAAGTTCGGTGTCTCAACGTTACCCCCGCGGAGCGGATTTGTCATTGAGATTTCATGGGCCTGAAGGCCCATGCTCCCCTCCGATCACACGGCGGGGGCGGTGGAGGGTTCGGGCGAAGGAGGCGGCAGCGCGCCCACTTCCTGGTCCTTGTACTGCAACTGGTAGAGCTTCCAGTAAAGACCGCGCGCGGCGAGCAGCTCCTGGTGCGATCCCATCTCGCGCAGCACGCCTTTGTGCATCACGAGAATCGTATCTGCGCGCTGCACCGTGGAGAGGCGGTGCGCGATGAGCACGCTGGTGCGGCCCTCCACCATACGCTCCAGCGCGGCGCGGATGCGCAGCTCGGTATCGGTGTCGACGCTCGACGTGGCCTCGTCGAGGATGAGGACCTGCGGGTTGTAGGCCAGCGCGCGGGCGAAATTGACGAGCTGCTTCTGTCCCGTGGAGAGCGAGTTGCCACGCTCCCGCACGGGCTCGTCGAAGCCGTGCGGCAGGCTCTCGATAAAATCCAGCACGTTGACGTCGCGCGCGGCACGCCGCAAGCCGCTCTCGGTGATGGCATCATTGCCGAGGCGGATGTTTTCTCCAATGGTGCCTGAGAAAAGGAACGGGTCCTGCAGCACCACGGCGAAGTGCTGCCGCAGCGCAGTGAGATCGTGGTCGCGGAGGTCGACGCCATCGATCACGATGCGACCCGCGGTCACATCGTAAAACCGCATCATGAGGCTGGTGAGCGTGGTCTTGCCGGCGCCGGTGTGCCCCACAATGGCCACGGTTTGCCCCGGCTCGATGGTGAAGGAAACATCTTTGAGAATCCATTCGATGCCTTCGATGGCCCCTAGCCGCTCCGCAGTTTCAGGTTTTGGACTGGCCGAGTTGCCGGTCGCGGCGGCGACGGCGGCCTTCTGCGCGTCGGTCAGCTTTTGGTAGGTGAACCAGACGTGCTGGAACTCAATGCGATTCGATCCGTCTCCAAGCGCAGGCCGCGGAGGGCTCACAATCTCAGGCTGCGCATCCATGAGCTTGAAAATGCGCTCGCAGGCGGCCATGGCGGCTTGCAGGATGTTGTACTTGTCGCTCAAATCCTGAATGGGCCGCCAGAAACGGAGGGAAAACTGCGTGAACATGATGAGCACGCCGATGGTGACCGTGGGCGGCAGGTGCAGCACTCCGAATCCGCCGCGCCAGACCACCAGAGCAATCGCCACTGTGGAGAGAACATCGACGGCCGGGTAATAGAGCGCGTAGGCGAAGATGGTGTCTTTAAACGCGATCATGTGCTGCTCGTTGACCTTGGAAAAGTCGGCAAATGCGCGCTCTTCGCGATTGAACAACTGCACCACGCTCATGCCGCTGATGTGTTCCTGGGTAAAGGCGTTGATGCGCGCAATGGCGAGCCGCACACGCCGGTAGCTTTCGCGCACGGAATTGCGGAAGATGCGTGTGACGATGAGGATGATAGGCAGAACGGCGAAAGCAACCAGCGCCAGCCACCAGCTGATGGCAAGCATGACTGCGGCCATGATGGTGAGCATGAAGAAGTCGTTGATAATGGCCAGAACGCCGTCAGTGAACATGTCGTTGACGGCATCGACGTCGGAGGTGAGGCGTGTGACCAGGCGGCCTACCGGGTTCACGTCGAAAAAGCCGACATGCATGCTTTGCATGTGCCTGAAGATGGCGCTGCGCAGGTCGTACATGATCTTCTGGCCGATCCACTGCATCAGGTAGACCTGTACGAACTGGAAGACATAGGCCGAAACCAGCATGGCGAGGTAAATGGCGGCCAGCCGGCTGACGCCCTGCGCGGCGCCGGAGGGAAGCACATGGGCGAGCGGGCTGCGATAGGCCACCCAATGCGCCACGGCGTTGGATGGATCGTTGGCGGCCGAGCCGGGAGCAAGATAACGGTCCACGGCCACCATCACCAGGATGGGACCAGCGACGTCGCACAGCGATTTGAGCGAAACCGCGAAGGAAGCGATGGCGGCCTGCAGCCAATAGGGGCGCACGTAGCGACCGAGCCGCCGCATCAGGCGCGCGTCGTAGACTTTGCCGACCGCTTCTTCCTCGCGCCTGGCCTTGGGTTCTTCCGGGGCGGGCTGAGACTTGGGCTCGCCGGCGGCCGATTGAAGCTTCGGCTCGTCCGAACCCGATTGAAGCCTCGGCTCGTCTAAACCCGATTGAAGCCTCGGCTCCGCCGGGCCGGGTCGCGTAGGTTGTTTGTGATCGTTGTCCGCCATCGGCCGAAGCAGGAGCGCTTCCATCTTTATTGTACGAGTAAGGCGGCGCTTCGAACGAAGCACTACCGTTGCGATTCCGGCTTGGGGTCAGGCTCGGGCTTCGGCTTGGGCTTCGGCTGCGGACGCGAGACGCCCATGCTCAAGAGCGCGTAGCCAAATCCCTTGCGGAGCCAGTCAGCAAAACTCATCGTCCGACTTCCGTGTCATCCGTTCGAGCTGCCGATCGTACATCGCTCACTTCGAAGGTGTGGGCGCTGCTTCAGGCGCCGCTGGCGGCGCCTCGCCACTCACAATCTGTACAGCGGCGGGCGGCAACGGCTTGTCGGCGTTGGCCAGAAGCAGGCTCACCTGCCAGATTTGCGTGTCGGTCAGCAAGGTCTTGAAGCTCGGCATGCCGGTGAGCCGGATACCGTTGGCTGCTTTCCAATAGGTCTCACCCGGCGGATCGTCGCTTACGCCCACCACGGCGCTGTTGCGATGCTTCTCCCACAATTGCGGGGCGCTGGGGTACATGTGCGGCGCAAATTGCGAGGGCTTGCCGTAAAAACCGTGACAGGCCGAGCATTGGTCGCGGTAAATCTCCGCCCCCGCGACCAGATTCCCTTCGTCTGGCTGGATGGGCGCGGCCCCGGGCATCTCGCTTGCGATGCGCGCGTTGAGCGGACCGTGCGTGATCTGCCGTTCAAAGGGCAGGGGCGGATCGGTGACGGCCACAGGCGGATGCCCCCAGCGCAACCACGCGAACACGGCCACGGGCGCCAAAATGAGTCCCAGAATCACCCCAAATAGTAATTTTCCCATCGACTTACGCGCCTCCTTCGACCTTCATATTATCTTGTCCCGGCTTTGCAGATAATTTCGATCCTTTCAGAGACAATCAAAGTATCCCGTCCCAATGGAGCTTTAAGTTGCTGGACGCTTCGGCGCCAGCGCGTGGTGGCCGTGCGTTTGGCCGCTAGAGCTGGGACGTGGCTGAAAGGAACTCCTTGATGAAAGATCAATCAAATTTCAAACTTCCACCCCGGCGCCTCGGCCGGAAAGCTGTGAAAACCGACACGCGCACGCTGGCACTGGCCAATTATCTTACGCCGGCACTGCCGGCACCGCCAGCGGCAGTGGACTGGACGAAAGGTATCACCGATTGGGGCATGATGCTGAACGATACTCTCGGCGATTGCACCATCGCGGGCTGCGCACACGCCGTGCAGGTTTGGACGGCGAACACCGGTGGCGTGGTTACGGTGCCCGATTCCACCGTGGAGAGCTACTACGAGAAGTGGGATGGATACGATCCTAACAATCCTTCAAGCGACTCGGGCGGCGTGGAACTGGACGTGCTGAATGACTGGCGGAAGCAGGGCTTTGCGGGCAACGCGCTGGTGGCATTCGCCGATCCCAAGCCGGCCAGTCTCGACGAGGTGCGGCAGGTGATCGCGCTCTTTGGCGGCGTGTACATAGGACTCAATCTGCCTGTGACGGCGCAGAATCAGGACGTTTGGGATGTGGTTTCGGGCGGCGGAGACGATGCCGCGCCGGGCAGCTGGGGCGGACATTGCGTCTTCGTTCCCAAATACGACCAGAACGGATTCACTTGCATCACCTGGGGCCAGTTGAAAACCATGACCGTGGCCTTCTGGAATCAATACTGCGACGAGGCGCACGCGCTGCTGGCCATGGATTGGCTCGCGGTGAAAGGCGCTCCCTGCGGCTTTGACCAGGCGCAGTTGCAGGCAGATCTGCAAGCGATTGTTTAGGTTTCGATTCACATGGTGGTTTCCCACCCTTGGAGGCAAACAGCGCCGGAGGGATGGGACAGGTGACGGACGAGTAGGCACGGGTTCGCGGTTTCCCACCCTTTCGCAAAGAACGCGAAAGGAAGGGGCAACCCCGATTGACCAGATGGCGCGCGGTGCCGGATCATGCGGCGCCGCGTCAAAACCAATGCAAGCCAAATGGACATGCGCGGCACTCAGGCCCGCTGACAGGCCCTGACCTCCCCTCAGATGGTTTAATACCAGATGGGGGGAGTGCCGCCTGAGCGGTGGACTCCCGCACTCCCGTGGAGGAATCCCGATACCGATGCGCTCTTTTCATCGCTTTACTCTATTGCTGGCGCTCGCTTTGCCGGCAATCCCCGGTCTGGCCCAAAGTTCCAATTCTTCATCCACACCCGCACAGGATTCATCGCAAAGTCAGCCGTCGCAGTCCAGCCAGGCGCAACAGTCGGCCACGCAGTTGCAGCAAGCCACCAGCGTGCAGGAGCGCATCCGCCAGCGCCGCGAACAGCGCCGCGCCACAGCCATCCACGATGCCTACGACCATCGCTGGGAAACTTACGCCGAGATGGGCTATCTGCGCTTCTTGCCGGGTCCGCAACTGCAGCGCCTCACCTGGTACGCCTGGGAATCCGGGCTTACTCGCTTTTCCACTGAGCGCCTGGGTTTCACATTCGACGCACGCGGCTATTTTGGAAACGCCTATTGCGGCACCCCCGGACCCAGCTCCAACTGCAACGGCTACTTCACCCGGCCCCAGATCAGCATGTACGACGTGATGGTCGGTCCCATCTACCGCTTCTACGTGCAGCCGAAGTATGCCATCTCAGGCCGCGTGATGGCCGGCGGCGCGTACGGTAACTTCTCGGGCGACACCAACGGCGTTCCTCCCGCAGATCTCGGACTTTATCCTGACGGCACCACCTATGCCGCCAGCGTGAGCGTCATCGGCGAGTGGAATCTGACACCCAGTGTCGGTTTCAAACTTGCGCCCGAATACTTCTTTACCGGCTTTGGATCGACTACGCAGGCCAGCCGCGGCTTTACCGCCGGCATCGTCTATCGATTTGGCAAGCAGTAAAAAAGCAGGGAGTGAGAAAGCCCTCGGCGCGTTGAGTCGCCGGTCTTGCCAACTTACTGACTTGCTGACTCCGCTAACGCCTCCAACTGCGCTCACTCCGCTCGCTCTATAATTGTTCCCGCCATGAAAACTACCTTATCTCGCCGCAACTTCATGCAATCGGGCGCAGTGGCCTTCGCGGGTGCGGCCTCCGCATTCAGCGCGGCTACGCCGACCCTGGCTGAAGCTGCCGCCGCTTCGGGCAAGCCCTCACCCATCAAGCTCGGCCTGGCCAGCTACACATTTCGCAATTTCACCCGCGCGCAGCTCATCGGCTTCATGAAGCAGCTCAACCTCGTCGACCTGAATTGCAAAGACGCCAAAGATCATCTGCCCATGGATCCGGGCGACGAGGCCAAGGCGCTGGCCGACTATGCGGCCAACGGCATCAAGCTGCACGCCGTGGGGACGGTTTATTTTCCCAAGGACGAAGACGACGACATCCGCTCAAAATTTGAGTACGCCAAGCGCGCCGGCGTCAACGTGATCGTGGCCGGCGATCCTGCGCCCGCCACGCTGCCGCGCATCGAGAAATTCGTGCGCGAGTACGACATTCGCCTCGCCATCCACAACCATGGACCGGAGGACAAGATTTATCCGTCGCCCTTCGACGTGCTGAAAGTCGTGAAGGATCTCGACCCGCGCATCGGCTGCTGCATCGACATTGGACACGCCGCACGCGCCGGAGCCAATCTGGTTGAGGCCATTCACGCCGTGGGCCCGCGCCTCTACGACATGCACGTCAAAGACCTCACCAGCTTTGCGAGCAAAGAAAGCCAGGTTCCGGTGGGCGAGGGCATCCTGCCTTTCCGCGAGATGTTTGAGGCGCTGAT
Organism: Acidobacteriaceae bacterium; assembly: GCA_030042915.1. The sequence continues at coordinate 3,559 of JASHYS010000244.1, read as the reverse complement.
CAAGATCAAGTACCAGGGTTTCGTCGATCTCGAGTACGAGATTCACGCCGACGATCCCATGCCCGGCGTGATCGAGAGCTTCGCGTTTATGCGCGGCGTACTGGATGGAATGGGGTATCTGGAAGGCAAGCCGGCAAGTTAGCGAGTCAGCTTCCCCGGGAGGCTCAACACGAGATGAGAATCGGATTCAGGCGAGGGATGAGGACTGTACGCGTGTTGGCGCTGGTCGCCCTGGCGTGCTGGTGCGCGATGGCCGGGCAAACTGGAGCCCAGGACACGCACAGCATCGTAGGCTTTTCGCCGCTGCCCGGCCTGTCGGGGGCGACGGGATGGATCAACTCTCCGCCGCTGACCGCCAAAGACCTCAAAGGCAAGGTGGTGCTTGTCGACTTCTGGACCTATTCGTGTATCAACTGCCTGCGCAGCCTGCCCTATATTGAGGCGTGGAGTGAAAAATACAAAAACAGCGGGCTGGTGGTGATCGGCGTGCACACGCCTGAATTTGACTTCGAGAAGCAGCTGCCGAACGTCGAAAGAGCAGTCAAGAAATTTGGTGTCACTTTTCCGGTGGCGCTCGATAGCAACCAAGCCATCTGGAAGGCGTTTCAAAACGAGGTTTGGCCGGCAGATTATTTCATCGACGCGAAAGGTAAGGTGCAGTATGAGGCCTTCGGCGAGGGCGACTACGCGCAGTCGGAGCGTTGGATCGAGAAGTTGTTGAAAGACGCGAAGGCGACCGAGATGCCGGAGACAGCTACGACCATTCGCGTACAGGGCGTTGAGGCGCCTGCAGACATGAACGATGCGCGCTCACCGGAGACCTATATCGGCTCCGCGCGCGCCCAGAATTTTGCATCGCGGGGCGGGATCAAGGCGAACCGGGAGTCACACTATACGGCGCCGGCCAAGCCCCGGCTCAATGAGTGGGGATTTGACGGCGATTGGATCGATCACGCGCAGTTTGCGGAGTTGGAAGCGGCGGGCGGAAAGATTGTGTTTCGCTTTCATGCCCGTGACCTGCACCTTGTGCTCGGCCCCGCGGCTGACGGCAAGCCGATCCGCTTCAAGGTGACCATTGACGGCCAGGCGCCCGGCGAAAATCACGGCGTGGACACGGACGCCGAAGGCGACGGCGTGGTGACCGATTATCGGTTGTATCAGCTGGTGCGGCAGAAGGGCCCCATCAGCGACCGCACCTTCACCATCGAGTTTGAAGATCCGGGCGTGCAGGCGTTCTCGTTCACGTTCGGATGAGCGCAAGGTCGGGAGGGAATCATGGTTGGGAAATCGGACCGCGAAGCGAGCCGAATGTCTCGTCGAACTCTGGTGATCTCGGGCAGCGCAGCGGTGGCTGCAATTACGCTCAAACTTCGAAGCGGAATGGAAGCGGTCGAAGCAAAAGATAACTCGGCCAAGGAAGTCAAGATCGTCGAGTTTTCTGACACGGGCCAGCGCCAGGATACGGTTACGGTGCCGCTGGTGGTGAAAACCGAGGCCGAGTGGAAGCAGCAGTTATCGCCCGCGTCGTTCGAAGTGACGCGCCATGCCGCAACGGAGCGGCCCTTTTCGGGCGCGTATTGGAATAATCACGACAAAGGCCTTTATCGCTGCATCTGTTGCGGCACGGCTCTTTTCAACTCCGACACCAAGTTCGAGTCGGGCACAGGCTGGCCCAGCTTCTGGCAGCCGATTGCGAAGGAAAATGTGCGCGAGAGCGCGGACTTTTCTCTTGGCATGGATCGGACTGCGGTCTCGTGCCGGCTGTGTGATGCGCACCTCGGCCATGTCTTCGATGACGGTCCGAAACCCACTGGACTGCGTTACTGCATGAATTCCCTGGCCCTGCGTTTCGTCAAATTCGCTTGATGAACATGAGAGGGGAAAAGGCAGTGGCAGCGGCCGCCTTCGACGGCATTCTGGCGGAGATGCGGCGCTTCGCGGCGACGGCGAATGACGTTTCCTCGTTGGAGGAGTTCTGCGTCAAGGTTGTTTCGGAGCGGCTGCCCCATTACAACTGGGTGGGATTTTACATGCTCGATCCCGCCGAGCCTGACGTGCTGGTTCTGGGGCCATTTCGCGGCGCACCCACCCAACATGTGCGCATTCCGGTGACACAGGGCATCTGCGGCGCAGCGGTAACCCAGGGCGCCACGGTGATTGTCGATGACGTCTCCGCCGATCCCAGATATCTTGCCTGCTCGCTCGAGACAAAATCTGAAATTGTGGCGCCGATTCGGGCGGACGGAAAGATTGTGGGAGAGATTGACATCGACAGCCACACGCCTAACGCATTTGGCGGGGAAGATCGCCGCTTTCTGGAGGAATGCGCGGCGGTGGTGGGGCGGTTTTTTTGCCAGGCAGAAGGAATACGCCGCGGACCAGGAGCGATGAACGGCTGCTCTTCCGGCTACCGGGAGCGTTGAGGGGCGGCAAAAACCACGTTTTGCGCTTCTAACCCGATGATGGCTGTGCATCCGCAGGCTTGGGTAAAAGTGAATGCGCAAGTGGATCGCGGTGTGGTGCCTTTGATTGAGGCTCTGAACTCCATCCCGGGATTGCGCACCATGGAAAGCTGCGAAACCGACGGCGAAGAGGCCTGGGTATGCTTCGATGCGGGCTCAGAGAACTGGAACAAACTCGCGGAGATTGTTTTTGGCTGGCTGGGCCCCAAGCTGATGGACACCTTCGGCAACCAGGTGCACTTTGCTATGAAGTTAAGCAATGGCGTGGTGATGGCGGAAATGATGGTGCACAAATCCATCATTTCCGCGGCCAGTCAGGCCATTCTGGAGCTGGCTTCGAGCCGCGCCGGCCAATAGCACCGCTTTCCTTTGCGATCTTTGAGCTTCGCCCTCAGACACCGTTTCTGACCAATTTGGCCGCCATATCGAGCAGCTCAATCGGCGGAATCGGTTTGGCGAGAACCCGAAACGTCTGCCCCTGTGCTTCAGCTTCTTTCACCAGATCGGCGGAGCTGGGCTGGCCGGAAAACAGCAGGAGCCTGCATCCGGGCAGACTGGCCTTCAGACGCCCGGCAAGCTCGATGCCGTTCATTCCCGGCAAAATGATGTCAAGAATTGCCAGGTCAGGCTTCCACTGGGCGGTTATCTCCAGCGCCTCTTCTGCTAAATACGCAACCCGCGACTCCCACCCCTGCGTTGTGAACAGGAGGGCGACGGTTTTCGAGACTCTTTCGTCGTCATCGACGATCAGCACTCGATATTGGGTGAAGGCCGCCATGAAACGACTCGAGCCAGGAATTCATAATGCTGGAAAATCACTTCAGCCTCGAGCATGCGTTCACGATCTGAGCCGTGGCCGTCGCGCCAAGTGGTATGACCACCGTCCAGACTCCTGTTAGGTTGTGATGCGTGGACCCGAGCCTGGAGTTGTCGCTGGGGTGGGAATCGCACCGCTTCAACGGCTGAAGGCGACGAACCGAATCTCCTGGACGCAAAGAAGGGCAGCGGGAAAGCAGTTTTGCGCTTCTAACCGAGGATGACCAGGCATCGCCAGGCGTGGGTGAAAGTGAACGCTCAGGTGGACCGCGGCGTGGTGC
>JASHYS010000243.1 GCA_030042915.1 Acidobacteriaceae bacterium | reverse complement strand
GTGGTTCCCTGCGTGGCCCATTTGAACGCCGCGATCGACGACATGGAGCGCGGCTACGTCATTCACATCACCCAGGAGTCGAACGCTGCGGCTCAGCAGACGGCGCAGGTTCTCTATGGCGAGGGCAAGCAGGAGTTTGCCAAGTGCCTGTCAACAGGAGTGGCGACCGACGCGGCAGGCACGCCGGGGACGACGGCTAGCAACACGCCAGGGACCACGCCCGGCGGCACTCCCGGAACCCCCAACGAGGGCACTCCGGGCGGCACGCCGCAGCTGGGGTCGCCGGGCACCGCGCAGTCGGACAATCCGCCTTCAAGCACCGGTTCGAAGCCGATGCTGAAGGCTCGCATCACGAATGATCCCGATCAGCCCCCGGGCGAGCCCAATCAACCTTCCTCCGGCAATCAGCCCGGTCAGCAATCCAACCCGGTAAGCAATACGGCGCAATATCTGCAGGGCATGGTTGCCGGTATTGGTAACTGCATCGAGGGACTGGGGAGCGTAATCGCCGGCCTGGGCTACTTTGCCCAAGGCGATTTCGTCAATGCCGCAAAAGCCTGGGGAGTGACTCCCGGCGATTCTGTCACGCTCAAGGCCATTGCCGCCGAGCTCACCACGCCTGTGGTTGGCAGCAATGTGACGGCTTACGATCAAGGCCTCGCCGCCGGGCGGCGCATCTGCAGTTACGTACTCATCCCTGCGGCGGCCAAAGCTGCCCACGGGGCAATCAACGGCAGAGCTCCTCCTGCACCAGTCAGTGCACCAGCGAAACCCCAAATTCCTACCAGCGCCCCGGCGGAACCCTCAATCCCTGTCAGCACTCCACCGGAAACCACACTCCCGGCCAGCACTCCACCCGAAACCACACTCCCTTCCAGCGCTCCAGCCAAGACCGCGACTCCTGCCAGTGTCCCGGCAAACACGCCACTTTCGGGGAGCGCACTGCAGCAGGCCCTCAATGGCAAACCTGGGGTCGTGAAGACAATTGCCAACAAACCGGTCCAGCTCCAAAACGGCGTTGCCCAGCTGGGAGGTTATGTGGGCCAGGGCAGCTTTGCCGATGTCTTCGAGTATGGCGACGACCAGGTGATCAAGCTAAGCAGAACTGACCCTGCGTCGGCAGGGTATGGTCCAGCATCGATCGAGGGGCAGCTCAACGGTTTCAATCACCTGAAAGACGCCGGGATCGAAACGCCCGCGCTCTCCGACTTCCAACCCGGCAACTCAAATACGCCAGCCTCCATTGTGGCCGAAAACCTGAAAAAGACGTATCCCAACGCGTTCGAGCTTTCGCGCAATACTTACAACGAGTTGCAGCGTGGCGAGGAGGATCTCGCGGCCCAGCAATCGAAAATCGATGCCGCAATGGACAATTTGAACAACCAGCTCACGAAGAACGGCCTGGCATCAATCGACCCCAATCCGAGCAACCTGACCATAGAGCCGGTTGACGACGGCTTCAAGGCCATCATCCACGACTCCGACATGGTTTATAACAAGGAGGAACTCCAGGAATTATGGGATGGCACGAAAATGGACGGCATGATACCCAGGGGCGTGCTTGAGGAAGCCCTCAAAATGGGCGGAGCGCCGGACCTCTTTAGCGGGCCATGGACGGTGGAGTCGGTGATGGAGACGATTCAGAACGCCCGCACGGCATGGCTAAAGCAGCTTCCCACCGAGAACCCGGCTCCCAAGTGAACACGCCCAGTGCAACGGTGCCCACAGCGCCTCAATGAGAGCGCTTGCGGCCAACGCCCTAGCTGGTTGGCCGGCGGTGCCGTAGATGGCTGGCGGGCTCGGGCGCCAGGCCGGCACTTACTCCGCCTTAACCAGTTCCCGGTCGCGCAGCTCGATCCGCTTGCTGCACGCGTAGCAGTAAAACGCGTCGAGCATGCCGACGCTGGAGATTTTCGTCCCGCACCACGGGCAGTTGCCGCGCACCGCGCTGATGCCGACGAGCGGCCCAACGAAGGGGGCACAGATTCCCCCAATGATGAGGGGAATGCCCACTGCCATCCACGGCCCCACTATCAGGCAGAGCATGGTGCCCCCAATAATCATGGGCGGAGCCATGAGTACGCCGAACAGGAGTCCGCTGAATCCCCGCGATACCGGCGCCTTTTCAGGCGCGTGTGGCTGCGTGGTCCTGGCCTGATGCGGACACGGCGCCGCGCAGTGCGGGCAGAATGCCCACTCCGTCTCCAGCAGCTTTCCACATTTGGTGCAGGCTTCGATCATCGGGAAGCCCTCCCCGGCTGGCAAAGAGTATGGGCCGGCTTGAAGTGCGTTGCCCGTGACCCCCATCACGGCGCTCCTGAGCGGCGCTGAAAATGCGTTCAAGTGATTCGTTGATGCGTCGCCTCCGCGATCGGGGACAGACGCCGGTGCCACGCGCGGCAGTTCGCAAACAAAACTCTTCCACTGTTTGCCCGGCTGTGATTTCATAGATGCACCCCCCTCCCTTTCCCACAGGAGCAAACCTTGCCGCAGATTTCAGCACCATCGCTGCACGCCCGCGCCGTCTTCTGGAACGAGTTGCAACTGCCTGCCGTGATCGAGGCGCGCGCGGGAGAACACCTGGGGGACCTGCTGGAGGCAGAGGCAGATGAGATGGCCGCCCTGCTGCGCAAGAACGGAGCGGTGCTGTTCCGGGGATTTCCGCTGGATACGGCCGAAGATTTCCAAGCCATTGCGGCGCGCTGCTTTGGAAATTCGTTCCGTTCCTATCTGGGGGGCATCAGCCCGCGCGGCCAAATTGCGAAGGATGTGTACGAATCGACGCGCCTGGCCGCGCAGCTGCGCATCTCGCAGCACAACGAGATGGCTTACCTGCCCATACCGCCGCGGGCCATGGCCTTCTTCTGCCAGATTCCACCCGCGCAAGGTGGTGAAACGCCGCTGTCGGACGCGCGCTTGATTTTGAAGCTCCTACCGAGGGACATCCGCTCGCGATTTGAAGCCAAGGGGGTGCGCTATCATCGCCATCTTTACGGGCCCAGGCGGAATCCGGTCTCTCGCGCGCTGAGCAAGATCACCGAGCTGCATTGCTCGTGGATGGCGGCCTTTGCAACCGACGACCCCGCTGAAGTGGAGCGGATTTGCGCCCAGCAAGGCGCCACGGTGCGCTGGAATTGGGAGCAGGGAGCGCTGATCAGCAACTCGCTTCCCGCCACGCGCGAACATCCTGAAACCGGCGAG
>JASHYS010000242.1 GCA_030042915.1 Acidobacteriaceae bacterium | reverse complement strand
AACCCCGGCGAAACCTTCCTCGATCGCATGATCGCGCTGGTGGAAGGCGCGGAACGCCAGAAGACGCCCAACGAAATCGCGCTCAGCATTTTGCTTGCCGGCCTCACCATCATCTTCCTGCTCGCCGTGGTCACGCTGCAGCCCTTCGCCATTTACTCCCACGCACCGCAGACTGTTTTTGTGCTGGTCTCGCTGCTGGTCTGCCTCATCCCTACCACCATCGGCGGATTGCTTTCGGCCATCGGCATTGCGGGGATGGATCGCCTGGTGCAATACAACGTGCTGGCTATGAGCGGACGCGCCGTGGAAGCTGCCGGCGACGTGAACACATTGCTGCTCGATAAAACCGGAACGATCACACTGGGCAATCGCCAAGCGACGGAATTCATGCCCGCGCCCGATGTGAGCCAGGAGCGGCTGGCCAATGCAGCGCAACTCGCCTCACTCTCTGACGAAACCCCCGAAGGCCGGTCGATTGTGGTGCTGGCCAAGGAAAAATACAATCTCCGCGGACGCGACTTGAGCGGCATTCATGCCGAGTTCGTTCCCTTTACCGCACAGACGCGCATGAGCGGCGTGAACCTGCCCGGCACGCGCATCCGCAAGGGCTCGGTAGACGCCATTGCGCGATTCCTCGAAGAGCAGGGCGGAGTTTTGCCGCAAAAAGTCCGCGACTATGTTGAGGAGATTGCCCGCGCCGGCGGAACACCGCTGGTGGTGGCCGAAAACTCCTCGGCGCTGGGCGTGATCTATCTCAAAGACGTCGTCAAGGGCGGTTTAAAAGAGCGCCTTGCGCGGCTGCGCGCCATGGGCATCCGCACCATCATGATTACCGGCGACAATCCGCTCACCGCGGCCGTAATCGCGCGCGAAGCCGGCGTGGACGATTTCCTGGCTGAAGCCAAGCCCAAAGACAAGATGGACCTGATCAAGCGCGAGCAGAGCAAGGGCAAGCTGGTGGCGATGACCGGCGACGGCACCAACGACGCGCCCGCGCTGGCCCAGGCCGACGTGGGCGTGGCCATGAATTCCGGCACGCAGGCCGCCAAGGAAGCCGGCAACATGGTCGATCTGGACTCCAATCCCACCAAGCTGATCGAAATTGTCGAGATCGGCAAGCAATTGCTGATGACGCGCGGCGCGCTGACCACTTTTTCGATCGCCAACGACGTGGCCAAGTACTTCGCCATCATTCCTGCGATGTTCATGACGTTTACAAACCTGAAGGTTTTGAAGGCGCTCAACATCATGTATCTGCATTCGTCGCAGTCGGCCATTCTTTCGGCGGTGATTTTCAACGCGCTGATTATTGTGGCGCTCATTCCACTGGCGCTCAAAGGCGTGAAATACGAGCCCAAGCCTGCCGATATCCTGCTGCGCCAGAACCTGCTGATCTACGGCGTGGGCGGCATCATCATTCCGTTCATCGGCATCAAGATCATCGACCTGTGCCTGGTGGCGTTGCACATGGCGTGAGCGCATCATAATAAAGGAGTCAGTTCGTGCATTCCACATTGACAACCATGGTCCAGGACGATCCAATTCATTCTGCGCGCACAGCGCACCCCGCGACGACGCCGGTTTCGCACTCCGTTTGGAGAACTTCGATTCTCTATACGCTGGTCACGGCGGTTCTGCTGGGCATCGTTTATCCGCTGCTCGTCGACGGCCTCGCGCACATCTTCTTTTCGCATCAGGCCGACGGCAGCCTCATCCTCCGCAATGGCCAGGTGATCGGCTCCGAGCTGATCGCGCAAAGCTTCACTTCCGATCGCTACTTCCATCCCCGGCCTTCGGCAACCAATTACTCTGACCAGGCCGACTTTGCGGCCAACTCCACCACGCCGCCCTCCGGCGGCTCAAACCTGGCGCAATCGAACAGCGCGCTGGTTACGCGTATCCAGGGCGACATCGACAAGCTGGCCGCGCAGAACGGAGGCAAGCCGGTACCCATCGACATGGTCACGCAGTCCGGCTCGGGCCTCGACCCCGACATCACGCTCGAAAACGCCGGGTACCAGGCGCCGCGCGTGGCCAAGGCGCGGGGAATGACTGAAGACGCGGTTCGCAAATTGATTGCCGAGCACACCACAGGGCGGCAGCTCGGTTTCCTCGGCGAGCCGCGCGTGAACGTGCTGGAGCTGAACCTGGCGCTGGACGCAGTGGCGAAATAAGCTTTGACGCAGCGGCTTCCCAGGCCTCTTTTTGAGCGGGACGAGCCAATCAGCTCTCCCGCTTTTCTTTTCACCCATATTTTCAGTGGGTTTCGGGCGGGAGGAGCGATTCTGGCGCTTGACCTCGTGAAAGCAGGGGCTTAAGGCGCGCCGCCAACCCTGGCTGGTTCCATCGCTCCCTCGTCCCCTTGCGATAATGAGTGCACCAATCAGAGGGGTATCTACAATGGCGGGAACGAAGGCTCGTAAATTTGCGCGCATCACGGGCGGAGTGTACCTGGCCTATTTTGCGGTGGCAATCGTCGGAATGCTCCTGGTGCATTGGAAGCTGATCCCCGGGATCGTCCCCGACAGTGTGTCGAACGCGCTGTATGTTGCCACCACCTTGTGCCTCTACCGGCTGTTTCGCCCGGTGAACGGCGCGTTGGCGCTGATTGCTACGATATCCAGTCTGCTGGGTTGCGCGGCCGATGCCGTGAACCATTTCCGCAGCGGTCCCGCGATTGTCAGCCCGCTGTTTTTCTTCGGGCCGTTCTGCATCCTGCTGGGCGTGCTCATTTTGATGTCGAAGTTTCTGCCGCGCTGGCTGGGTTGGCCGCTGATCGCAGCGGGTGTGGGATGGCTCGTCTACCAGATTCCGTGGGTCGCGCTTCACGCGCAGGCAGTCATCTTCCCGATCGGCTTCATCGCCGAATTCGAGTTGATGTTGTGGCTGCTGATCAAAGGCGTGGACGTAAAGACAGGGAGTAGCCAGTAGGAAGTAGCAAGACACGCGTGCGCGTTGGCTTGCCGGCTTTTGGGTTGCCCCATCCTTTAGCCTCCGCGAGCCCCTGCACCCTTTCAGAAAACCTCGACAGCGGCGGTATGGCCGGGGGCGGCGGCAATCTTCCGGTCGCGAGTGATCAAGGGGGCCTTCAACTCTTCAGCCAACGCCACATAGGCTGCATCGTAAGCGCTCAGATTCTGCCGGAGCTGCCAGATGCGCTTGAGCAGCACGGCAGGAGCATAGCGGGTGAGGCGAAGTGCCATCAGGTCCTCGATTGCCTCCTGGGCCCGCCGGGGCGCTAATCGGCCCTCGCGGACCAGGCGCCTGAGAACCTGCGCGAACTCCACATCGAGGAGATGAACGGTATGCAGGGCTTCCGCCGGCCCGTGAGGGGGCGCATAGATGCGCTTTTCAATGCGCTGTCCTGACGGTGTTTGCAGCAGCCAGTCAACGGCCGCCGAAGCGTCAAGCACGATCATCGCGCCGCACGTTCCTCGCGCAGCAGGCCCGCAGTGTCAAATGCGGCGGCCACGGGCTTGCGCGCATGCAGACGCTCGCGGAACTCGGCCAGCGTGGGGCGCTGCGCGATTTCCCGGAGCTCCGCGAGCAGGTAATCCGAAAGTGACATGCCGGCCAGCGCGGCCCTGGCTTTCAGGCTGCGGTGGAGCGCGTCAGGAACATTGCGGACCTGGATCATTGTAGCCATGCTGCAAGCATATTTGCATGTGGAGCACATGTCAAGATGGCCTGGTCGCGGCCGCCTGATGGATCGAGGAAAAGCAGGCTACAACTCCCGCCGCCCTTCGAGCGCGCGCGCCATGGTCACTTCGTCGGCGTATTCGATGTCGCTGCCGGCAGGGACGCCGGTGGCAATGCGCGTCAGCCTCACCGGAAATTTGCGCAACGCGGTGGCGAGCCAGTCGGCGGTGGCTTCGCCTTCGAGCGTGGGGCTGGTGGCCAGGATCACCTCGTCCACTTCGCCGCGTTCGACGCGGGCGAGCAAGGTTGCGGTGCGCAACTGGTCGGGCCCCACGCCATGCAGCGGCGAAAGCGTGCCGTGCAGCACGTGAAAGACGCCCTGGTAGGTTTGTGAGCGCTCGACAGCGGCGATGTTGGTGGGCTCTTCGACCACGCACACCAGCCGCTGATTGCGCGTGGGGCTGGCGCAGTAGGCGCAGGGATCGTCGTCGGTGACGTTATTGCAAATGGAGCAGAGGCGCAGGCTGGCTTTCAGGTCGCGCACCGCATCGGCCAGCGCGGCGGCGTCCTCGTCGCTGCCGCGCAGGATGTGAAACGCGTAGCGCTGCGCGCTCTTGGTGCCCACGCCGGGCAGTTTCCGCAATTCTTCAATGAGCCGGGCCATCGGCTCGGCATAACGCGACAATTCTTGTGCCTCCCTGGACTCAAACTTGGGTGCCCCAGGTCTCGATTTTGAGACCTGGGATAGCACAACCTGCGGGGTGCCCCATCCAAGCTTTGCTTGGGTGGGGTCGAGACTCAGCATGCGCACGGACTCCAGCCACTCACCAGCGCGGTGCGCTTCAGGCTGGTGACTTCCGCACTAACTTACTCCCGGAATCTTCAGCCCGCCCAGCATTCCCTGCACGCTCGACTTGATGGCTTCATCGGCCTTGCGGCCGGCCTCGTTCACGGCGCCCACGATCAGATCCTGCAACATCTCCACGTCCGGCTGGCCCCCGCTCAAGGCGGCCACGGCGGAGGGATCGATGCGAATTTTCAGCAGCTCTTTTCTGCCGTTCATGGTAGCGGTCACCGCGCCGCCCCCGGTCGTGGCTTCCACCACCGTCTCGCTGAGCTTGCGCTGCACCTCTTCCTGCATCTGGTTGGCCTGCGTCAGCATCTCCGAGATTTTGAGCGGATTGATCATCCGTATTCATTCTCCTTCGATCACCTGAGGTGTGGCAGGTGAAGTTGGTTGAAAAGCGACCGCAGATCCTTCGACTCCGTTTGACGCCATGCGCGTCAAACTCCGCTCAGGATGACAGCACCGTACTGTCACTTCTGCCGCAGATCGACCACGCTGCGGACCTCGGCCTTGAAAATCTCCTGCGCGCGCTTCACCAGCGGATGCGCGAGCGCTGCTTCCTGCAAGCTGCCGGCAGGCGCAATCGGAGCTGCAACCTCCGCCGAAGCCTCAGCGCTGCCTGACACCAGAAACCGCGCCGGC
>JASHYS010000019.1 GCA_030042915.1 Acidobacteriaceae bacterium | reverse complement strand
TGGTCACGCGCGGCGAGCATCATCGCAAGGCGGCCGCATCGCTCGGCGCTGCGTGGGTTGGCGACGAGGACGCCAAGCCGCCCGCCGCTCTGGACCGCGCCATCACTTTTGCCCCGGCAGGCAAAGTCGTGATCGATGCGCTGTCGTCTCTGAGAAAAGGCGGCGTGGTGGCCATCAACGCCATTCATTTGGACCAGATGCCCGCGTTCGACTACGACAGCCTGCTGTGGGGCGAGCGCCAGATCCGCAGCGTGGCCAACATGACGCGGCAGGACGCGCGCGAGTTCCTGGCCCTCGTTCGCGATCTCAACTTCCGTCCCGAGGTTGTTCCGTTCCCGCTGGCCGACGCCAATCGCGCCCTGGAAGCCGTGAAAGACGAAACCGCCGAGGGCTCCGCGGTGATCGTGCCCTAGAGGGAGTCGATTTTGCACAGCTTTCGCGCAGTGTTATCTTCGGGTCTCGAGCTCGACGAAAAATGGCCGATTTTGGGGTAAATTCTGGGGTAAAAAGTGCCCGATTTGAGCCCAAAAACAGCGCAATTTTAGAGCCATTCCGAGACCGGTTTACTGATTCTAAAAGGTTTATCCTCCAAACTATACCCCTGGGGGGTATATCCGAAATTTTTTTCCAAGGCAGATTCGCCTTTGTTTTGCCCGAAATTCGTTTTCGGGGCTCGTGTCGCAGGCGGCCCGAGGGCGATTTTGACGCCCTCGACGGCCCGCGGTTACGGCGATTCCTGAGTAGGTGCATCGTTGGAGCCTATTGCAAGGTCGACGGCTCCCTGCTGGTCGCGTCGACTTGGAGATTGTGGCTTCGGACACAGCAACTCAGGAATCCGATAAAGCCGCGCGGTTTCGAGTGTCAGGAGTTCAGCGGCCCGAAGGCCACTGCTCCCTCTGGTTGAACCCCTTCCGCGCAGAACTAAGTTCGAGTGTAGCGGTTTGATGGAAATAATCTGCAAAAGGCGGGGAGCAAGGGGGCGAGGGCGCAAGGAATGGGAAATCAACGAGTTAGACGCAAGGAAGGGGCGTGGTGCGGCGGGTTGGGGGCTTGACAACTACAGGGACCGAGAGAGCAAGCCACCCCAGCGGGCAAAGACCGCTCGCCGGGGACCCAAGTCGGCTCAGGATAACAACCGCTTCTTGTGATGGTTATTGGCGCGCCACGAAGACTAGCTCGCTGCCGGGGATCGCGCGTTCTGGGTTAACGTCTGCCGCAGGCGCCGCTCGGCTAAATACAGAGCGGCAAGCAGAAGGAGGGACAGCGCGCTGAGCCAGCGCGCGACGATGACATCGGCGGAAATTGTCCATCGTGCAATGACGGTGACGGGCCCCGGCGTGACAGGCACGGCCATCAGCCCGTGGCCCGGCTCAAGCAAGGGAGTGACCGCGCGCCCGTTCAAGGTGACGTGCCACGCGGGGAAATCTCGCAAGCGCAAAATGAGGTAGCCTGCCTGGTCCGCGGTGCCGCTGAACTCCTTGAGCTCCGGCAGATTTACTTCAGCAAAGTTGCCTTTGCAAATGTCCTGGCTCCCCGGCCGAACACGCTGCATCACCTCGCCCGGCTCGCCCGAAATGTTGGCAAGATCGCTGAGGTTGCTTACCACGCAGTTGCTGGGAGTGTCGGGCAGTGTCAGCTGGTACTGGACCCCCGGCGGAGAGTATTCGGGCTTGCCGTAGGCGCCGCCTTGCACTTCCCAAGCTTCGAGACGGTCATCGAAGACCTTGCAACTGCCGAAGAAAAACACCCATTCGGCTACTCCGGCGGCAAGAAACACCACCGCAGACGCTGCCAGAATCGCAATTCGCCGGCGCCCGGGCGCCACCCAAGCGGCCGCCGCAAAGAGAATCGCCACTGAGGGCTGCATGACGAGAAACCATCGCCACGGAAACTGGAGATATTTGAGCTCGGGCAGCCAGTTCCAGAGCGGCCAGGAAACAGGGAACTGAAGGAAAAAAACGACAAAAGGAATCACCATCAGCGGGATGCGCCACCGGCGATCACGCGGCAGAGTGCCGCGCTTGAATGCCACCAGCATGGAAGCGGCAGCCACCGCGAACATGGCCGCGCCGGTGATGGAGATCCTGAAGAGGGTGCCATCGTGAGCCAACCAGATGGGATCCGCGTGGCGTTGAAAAAGCCAGTTGTTTTCGACGCGGAAGTTGATCTTGGTGACGGCTTCCTGAAAGTTGCCCCAGCTCCGCTGCCAGACCGCGGGAATGAGATAAATGGCGGCGAGGCCCATACCCACGGGCACGGCAACCGCGGCCCGCACAATCGGCGCCCAGGACCTGGCGAGGGCGGCTGAGAGAAGCGCAATTGCGGCAGCCAGGTAGCAGGCCTCGATGCCTAACGGCCCGTTGCTGAGCCAAATGCCGGCTACCACCAGGGCGAGTGGCGTGGCCGAGCCATCGAATGCGCGCTCCCAGAGGCGTGCGGAAGGATTGCGGGTGCGCAAAAGAAACAGGAGCAGGAGGGGAATCCAGAAGCCGCCGGTGAGCTCTGCGTAGTCGGACCGGAGGGCTACGTCGGCAATGCCTCGGCCCAGGAAAATCGACGCGCACCCTGCCAGAGTGGCGGGCCCATCTGCCATCACCTGGCGCGCCAAGGCGCGATTAGCCAAGCCGGTTGCGGCAAACAGCAAAAAGATAAAAGCGACGGCTACAGCCTTCCACGGCAAAACCAGGCCGAGGAGGGCTCCGACCATCCAGGTGAGAGGGGGATAGAAGACGAAGCGCGGCTCGCCGAAGCCGAAATTGGGACTGTTTGCCCAGTGCGGGTAGAAGATGCCCTGAGCCATGCTGCGCTGGGCATCGGCCCACGAAACAAAATGGAAATAGAAGTCGCCATTGCACGAAGGGCCGGTGATGATGAGCGGCCACATGGCGGCCATGGCCGCAAGCAGGACGACGGCGGGTGCGGCGAGCGGCGCCCAGTTGAACTTCGGCGGCTTTTGAGTTTTACTCCGGCGCCGTCTTGCTTTACGCGTCATTCGAGGGAACTCACCGTTGGTACAAGAGTACGCGGTCGGAGACCTAGTTCTTCTTTCTTTTCGCGATCTTCTTGCTTCCTTGCGCCTTCGCTCCCTTGCCCTCAGTCTTTTCGCCCGGCTCGTGCATGATCGGTATCGGCGACATGTCCGGGCCCATCCGCTGGACGCGTGTGTCAACCATCTCGTAATCGATAGTGCGCGGAGCCACGGGGCGGGTTATGCCCGATGCAGGATCGGTGATGAGATTGTTGTTGCTGGCCAACAGAAAACTGAATGCCGGAACGGTGGCGCCAGACTTGTTGGCCTTGAAGACGCGCACCGGCAGAAATCCCTGGATGGGATGCAGGCGAAACGCCGTCTCGTAGCGGTGATGCTTGAGGCTCCATGTGAAAACGCGCACCTGGTCGAAATCGAAGGGAAGGCCGGGTTTGAGCGGCGACAGGACGGTCAGGTATTCGGGAGCCTGATGATTGGGGAAGTCGGATTGTGCGTCGCTGACTTTGGCGAGCACCCATGCGCCTACGATGCGCTGCCCCTCGGCGTACTGCGCAACCTCATCGGGAACGTCAACGTCAAGGCCTTTGGCCAAGAGCCAGCCCACATGGCCCTGCGCATCCCGCGCCAGCCACCAGTCTTCCATCTCGGGCGGCTCGGTTTCCTCTGCGCTGGCCGTCGCCCCGGGAGCGGTCGCGGGCGCTGATCCCGGCGCGGCCTTGCTCGGTTCAGGGGGCTTTGGCGCGCTGGGCAGCGGGCCCTGCAGTTCAACCGCCTTCTTGGGCGCAGATGCGCGCTTGAGGAGCTGGACCTTGGTGTTCGCCGCGAGCAGATAAAACCGCTGCGTCTCGCGGCCCGGCAGCAGGTGCATGGTGAGGTCGTCGCGCAGCGTAGCCTCGACGGCTACGGGATCGTCCTTATGTTGCTCGGCAAGCTCGACGAAGGCGTCGTAGGTTTTGGCGTCGATTACGGCGTGATCTTCAATCCAGCCGATTTCGTTCTTCTCAGTTTGCACCTTCAGAAACCGGTGGCCGTGCTCGAGAACCTGGAGGGGTTGCCCGTTGACGACCTCGCACACCCGGTTCGAAACCGGGGCCACGCGGTCGTGCAGATAGGTTTCGCGGATGGAGACATAGACCATCTCGCGCTGCTGATGCCTCAATCGGGCGCATCCGCTCATCAGCGAAAAACCGCACAGCGCCATCACGGGCAGCACGAATGCAGCCAGGAAGCGCCGGAAAATGCAGACAGTGAAGATTGGAAAGCGATTGAGCACAGACTGTGGCGTTTGCCTTGAGAATACCACCGCAGCCGCGCCGCTCTTCATGCGCACCGGCTCCGCTCGAGTGTTTCCGCGTTACCTTGGTCCGTTGTTCCCCTGGTGGCAGCGCTCACGGCAGCGCAGCGATAGCAATCGCTTTCACAGGATCGGAGCCGGTGGTAGAAGTGAGGGCCGAGGTGAGCGCGCCCGAGCTCATGGTATACGCGTCGAGGTCAGGATCGCCGCTCGATGTGGAACCACCAGTAGAAACCGCCAGCACAAAATTGTCGTCACTATCTTCGGCCAGACCGATCGGGTAGATTCCCGAAGCAACGGTGCTGCCGGAAGCGATGGTATACGTGGTTCCCGAGGCGGTGATGGGAAACCACGCGATGTTTCCTGCCGAGGTTTCGCCCTGGCCGTTGGCGACATAGACGTAATCGCCCGATGCGACGGGCAGAATGGCGTTCGGCGACAGTCCGCCGCTGGCGATGGGCGAGCCGGAAATCTGTGTCGGCGTGCCGCTCAACGAGCTGTAGTTGTATACGACGAGTCCGCCGGAATTGGCCGAGGAGTTCGCGATGGTCTCGCCGATGTAAAACACCCGGTTGGTGGGATCGACGCCGACTGAAAGCGCCGAACCGCCGGTGTTCACCACAGCGATGGTCTTTGCCGTCGTTCCCAGAGGGTTGGAATTACCCGTGGTAAAAGGCACCACGATGGCCCCACCGCTGCCGAGGGCAACAAACAGGTTGTCTCCGTCGGGCGAAAGGACCATCTGCCCTGGTTCTACCGTCGCGTTGGAGATGCTGAAGGTCTGATCGGGCGGTGCGCCGCCCGGACCCGCATATGCTCCGGTCGACGAGTTGATCGCAATTGCATCCATCTGCACTTGCCCGCCGGAGTTAATAAACGCGTCGATCAGCCACGACCCGCTTACCTGCATGGCGGAAGGAATGTCGGAGGAGATCGGGTTTCCACTGTTTCCCACGCTCAAAGCGCCGCCCGAGCCGACAGAGTAGAGATAGATACCGTTCACGGTGCCAACGTAGAGAAATCCGCCGCCTGCCGCGACGGCAATGCAGGTGGGCTCGGCGGATAGCGTGTAGGGACTGTTGGAGACGCTTTGAAGGCTGCCCGATGAAATGGAGTAGCCGGCGATCTCACTGGTGGTCTGGTCGAGCACGTAAAAGACGCCGCTGGAATCGGTTGTGCCGCTGCCGCTAGCGCCGGTAGACGAATTCGTGGGCAGATCCCAGAAATTTTTGCATCCCGGCAGGAGCAGGGCGAATGCAAGCAGAAGCCCCGCCCTCATTCCGATCTTCATGGTCACTTCCTCGCAATTCGCCCGCTTGCAGGGCATTTGGTTCCGCGAACGATCCTGAGCCGATTCTACTCAAAAGGGCAGCGGCTGGGTGGCAAAGCTTGTCACGCCGCGCACACCGAGGTCACGCTCCGCTGATATTTCCGAAGAAGGGACGCACTCGGAGGGCTTTCCGCTCGGTTCGGGGAAAAATTCTACGGCAGTTCGTGGGTTTTTCCGATCGATGCGGAAGGTCCGCGGCTGAAGCCGCACAGGCCTCTTATGAAGAATTCAGCAGCCTGAAGGCTGCTGCTCCCTCCGATCCCTCGGCGGCTAAAGCCGGGGCCTTTTCATTGGGCTTGTCGGCACGGATAAATCCGTGCCCTTTCAAAACCGCATTTGGCGCAATCGCGCCAAACTTTGCTCAGGATGACCGTCTTTGTTGTGTTGCGAATTCTTGACGCAGGGGACTAGTTTGGACGGCCGGAGGCGCGGCGGCGGAAGCGCTCATCCACGGGCTGGCGGCCTTGAAAGCCGGCTTCGGGTGTATGCCAATGCTGGATCGCGGGCTCTCCCAAGCGCCAGCAAAGCAGAACAATCTCATTGTCGATGCGGCAGGGGAAATCGAGGAGGCCCGTTTCCAGGTCTTTCACCTGCACCCCGATGGCGTCGATTTCGGCAACGCACTCGCGCACATGCTTGAGGTGGGCGTCCATCTCGGCGCGCTGTTTGGCAACGCCGGTCGGATTCAACCGCATCCCGCCAGCGAGATAAATGCGGTGGGCGAGCCCATTCAGGTCCGACTCCACAGTCTGTGCGGAACGCTTTCCTTCCATGGCCCGCTTGAGAAGTGACTCAAGCACCGGAAGAAGCGATTGCGCCTCGTCGAGAGTGAAAATCTTCATACCGGGGAGCTCTACTCATAGGATACCGCGAAATGAGGAAAAGAAGATTTGCCGGGCCGAAGTCCCGGTTGATCTGGCTAAAGTGTCTGCGCGAGAACTCGGCTGTGGCCGCGAAAGGCCCGCGGCTAAAGGCGCGCGGGTCACTTATGCGGAGTTTCAGCAGCCTAAAGGCTGCCGCTCCCTCCTACTTAAACGCTGCGGGTGTGCCAGGAGCCAGTTCTCGCGTAGATTCTAAGAGCTGTGCTCTTCAGATTCGCAGCCAACTTAATGCTGGAGAGCGCTGCCAGTGCGCCGCATATAAATAGCGTCTCATTAGACGTAAATTCACGCCCGAAGTTAGCGTCAGGCCTGGCGAATGCCGGATAAATTTGCTCCCGGAAAATCCCTTGCCACCCGCGCTGCACGCCCAGCCGCACCAAAGCGGCCTTCGTGCGAGATCCAAAGCATCCAAATCCACAGAGGCGCCGTCAAAGACATGGACAACATCGAAGGTGAAATTGAAATGGAGCACATTGAAGTGAAAGTCGTGGGGCTCAGTTTTTGGGCGCGCTCGAAGTCACCTGTGTGGGCGCTCTGCCACACGGCGGCGCTGGCCACCGTGGTTGCGGCTGCGGTGCCGGCTTTTGCGTCGCTGGGCGGAAACGTCAACTCCGTCGAAACCGACCGCACAAGCATGAGAGCGACCGACAACGTGACGCATGCAGGCAGCTACGACATGCATGAAATCCAGTCGCCCGGGGGAATCGTGGTAGACGAGTACGTTTCCTCGAGCGGAACGGTATTTGCCGTAACCTGGCGCGGCCAGGCGCCTCCGCAGATGCAGCAGGTTCTGGGGTCCTATTTCGCGCAGTACTCGGCGGCCGTGCAGGCGCAGCCGCAACACTTTGGTCACAGACCCTTAAATATTCAGGAGCCGGGGCTGGTTGTGCAGACCGGCGGCCACATCGGCGCCTATTACGGGCGCGCCTACGTGCCCGGCATGCTGCCTGCCGGTGTTCAGGCAGACCAAATAAAGTAAGCAGGAGTTTTTGTGCGCAGTTTTGCTCTCTGTTTCGTTGTGGCAAGCCTCGTAGCGGTGACCGGGTGCGGCACCAGCGGCACCAAATCAACTGGCGGCACTTCGACCATCACGGGCAGCGGCTCGAATGTTCTGTCGATTGCGGTCAACGGCGGACTGGCGGGAAATTACCCCGACGCTGCATTCGCGTCCGCCACCGTGTGTGTGCCGGGGAGCACCAGTAGTTGCGTCACCATCCCTGACCTTCTGGTCGATACCGGCTCAACGGGTGTGCGCATCTTCCAGTCGGAGCTATCGTCGCTGAACCTGCCCGCGGTGGACGCCTCAAACGGCTCAGCGGCTTACGATTGCGAAAGCTTTATCGACGGCGCTTATATGTGGGGCCAGGTGATGCAGGCCGACGTGAGCCTGGGCGGTGAGACCGCTGCCAAGTTGCCCATCCAGGTAATCAGCGGCAGCAGCGCAGGCGTTCCCAGCTCCTGCTCGAATGGCGGCGTCGCCGAGAGTTCGGCGGCCCAGATGGGAGCCAACGGGATTCTTGGCGTGGGTCTTGAACCCACCGATTGCTATTACGAAGGCGTCAGCCCCTGTTCGCCGACCTTCGGTCTCGCCAGCCCCGTGGAGCCGATCTATTACAGCTGCTCGGGCGACACCTGCAATATGGCGTTTGTCGCGGTGTCGGGCCAGGTGGCGAATCCGGTGGCGCTGTTTTCTACCGACAACAACGGCGTGATCGTGGAGCTGCCGTCGGTTTCAGGAAGTGAGCCATCGGTCACCGGCTCGCTTGTTTTCGGGATCGGCACGGAGTCGAACAATCAGCTTCCCTCGAGCGACACGGTCTTTACAACGGTCTGCTTTGATTTCACGACCAAGTACGGCGGCCAGACCTACGGCATCACAGATACCAACAATTGCACCGGGCCGGGCAGCTTTATCGACAGCGGCTCCAACGGTCTCTACTTTCCGAACGCCAACGACATAACGGAGTGTTCGACGACGATTGCGAACGGAGATCTCGCGGGCCTCTACTGCCCGTCGTCGACGGAATCGCAGTCGGCGACCAACGAAGGAGAAAATGGCGCCTCGTTGAGCACGAACTTCACCGTGGCCAACGCTGAGACGCTGCTGCTGGGTTCTACCTCGTCCGACGCAGCGATGAGCGGCCTGTCAGGAGAAGAGCCCTCGGGAGCGGGCTTCGACTGGGGCTTGCCGTTCTTCTTCGGAAC
>JASHYS010000241.1 GCA_030042915.1 Acidobacteriaceae bacterium | reverse complement strand
GGCCATGACCGCTACGACCGCGATGGGGAGCCGCAACGGCTGCTGGAAGATTAGATCCACCAGCGTTCCCGCCTCTCGCCGGCCTTGGGCACTCTGTGCCCAGATTGCAAGCACTCGCGCGTTCGCGCTCATTTTGGATCCTGCTCGAAAATTCAACTACAAAATAGGACGGCGTGAGGAGCGCGTTGCGCCGGTGCAGTGCGCAGGCGTCGGCTGCGACCTGTGCCGCAGTGCGTGCGCATACAGGCCTAGCGGGAAGCGCTCTGTGCCGGCGTGCTACTCTGTGCTCACTTGCCGACGAGGAAATCGGGGAGCCAGGCTAGGCAACCATGCAATCCATTTCAGTGGCGATGGTCGCTCGCAACGAAGAAAAGAACCTTGGCCGCACGCTGGCCAGCGTAGCGTGGGCCAACGAAATCAATGTGGTGGATTCGGGTTCCACCGACAACACCGTCGAAATCGCCCAGAGCTACGGCGCCAAGGTGTACCACGAGAGCTGGAAGGGTTACGGGCCGCAGGTGAACTCAGCGCTGGACAAATGCACCTGCGACTGGATTCTGAACCTGGACGCCGACGAGGTGCTGACGCCGGAGCTGGCCGGCGAGATTCAGACATTGCTGAGCGGCGAACCGCAATATGCTGCGTACTGGATTCCCCGGCTGAATCTGATCTTCGGCCGCTGGATGCGGCACGGCGGCCTGTATCCCGATCACAAGCTGAGGCTCTTCAAAAGGGGGCATGCGCGCCTGCGCGAGGATACTGAGCCGCACGCCACACCCAAGACGACCGAGAAGACCGGCAAGCTGAAGCACCACATGCTGCATTATCAATATCCGACATTCACGTACTACATCGAACACATGCAGCGCTACAGCACGGCCACGATTCCGCTGTTCCTGCGTAGGGGGCGAACCAGCGTTTCGTTGTTCGCCTTCGTGACCAACACAGTGGTGAATCCGGCGTTGACCTTCATCTGGAATTACATTTGCCGCGGAGGCTTTCTGGATGGGCGGGAGGGCCTGATCTTCCACCTGAATCATTCGATTTATGTGAACTGGAAGTTCGTGAAGGCATGGAAGGCCTTTCAGGAAGCCGGCACAACGGTTCTGCCGAATTTCAAACCGCCGGAGCCTGTTGACGGCGGGAACAGCGCCTGATGCCGTCGCCAGCTACGGCGGACGAGGAAAGAAGAGGGAGCCGATCTCGATGGCCAAAGCGCGGTTCGCAGATGCGCTGCGGAAGATGATTCACCGCTATCAATACACCTTCTATCGGTGTCGCATCGGCGGATTCGGTCAACTTTTTGGCTACTCAAAGGAGAAGCGTGCGCGCCGCCGCGCCGGCGCGCAGACGGGCGCATTGATTTGTGAAACCGGCGATCCGCAGAGCGAAATCCGGGTGCTCTACCTGGACGAGGGCGGATGGGCGGTGCGCAACGTGGGCCTGAGCTGGTTTTCGCATCTCGACGATGTGTTTTGCGCGATGGTGAATGTTCAGGATTTCCTGAAAAAGCCTGAGATGCACCTCGACTACGACGTCGTGCTCCTCAGTTTCGTGAACGTGATGAAGCACTGCAAGGATCTGGTTTTCGACCGGCCCGTCATCGCCTGCGTGCAGGATCCGTTTGAGCTGTTCGGCGAGTTCGAGGATTGGAAAACGCGCCGCGCCGACGCGCAAGTCATCGGCCTCTGCAAGAGGGCCGATTTCGTCATCTGCACGTCAGAGGAGGTTCAGGGCTGCCTAGCCAAGGAAGGCATCAAGAGTTCGCGCATTCCCACTGCTTCTCTGCTGCCTGCGGCGCCTGTGGAACAGATCGAGCGAACCGGATCGCGCCCCTTGACGGCGATCACGGTAGGCAGAATCTATCGGCGCAAGCGTTTTGAGCTCTTTAAGGAGATTGCGGGCGCGAGCAAACGAAAGAGGCTTCCCATTGCTTTTCATCCGAAGTTCGCTCGCAATCCGCTTCCCGAGTCGGAATATATCGCGTACCTCGATCACGCCGACGTGTACATCGTGACCTCGTTCGAGGAGGGCGGTCCGCTGCCTGCCATGGACGCCATGCAGCGCGGGCTGATTGTTCTCTCGACTCCGGTGGGCCAGATGCCCGAGATCATCGTCGACGGCGTCAGCGGATTTATTTGTCACGATCTTTCGGAATTCGTCGATCGCCTGTCGCGCTTGTGCGGGGATCGAAACCTCGTCGGCCAGATGCGCCGCGAATCGATGGACCGCATCAGGAAAGTCCGGAGCGAGGGGACCCTGCATGAAGCGTTGAAGCCGGTTCTCAATGCTGCGGCAGAGTTGCGGGCGGCTCGCGGGGTGAAAGGGCCCCCAACGCCGGTTTAGGTCAATGTGAGGCGTGTGGCGGGGCGGGTTGCGGCAGACGTTATTTAAGGTTCTCGCGCACGTCGGTCCGGACCAAATAGAGGAAGAAAACGAGGTTGATGAGTCCCTGGACGAGGGAGGGAAACGTGTGCTGCGTGGAGAAGAGCCACAGAAACGAGCCCGCGGCCAGCGCCACCGCGGCGAGAGTGAGTGCCCAGGCCCAGCGCAACATTTTCAAGAGGCCGAGGGCGGCGGCTACGAAGAAAGTCGGAAAGAGAAAATAGAGAAACCCGGCATGATACTTGACGATGTAGATAACGGTGATGGTGGCGACCAGCAGCATGTAGAGACTGATGGCGATCAAGCCTGGGAACTTGAGCAGTCCCTGCTTCTGCCGTCGCGGCCTGGCTGCAAGGGGCATTCTTCCAGTGGGGGACGGGTCGGTTTTGGAGTCGATCATCATAACGTGTGCAAATAAGCCAGCAGATCCTGCATTTGTTGATCGGTGAGCGGCGTGGGAGGCATATCTGCCCGGCCGTTGAGAATCACCGCGGTGAGGCGCTCGTCAGTCGGCGGAGCACCCGAAGGCATGGCCTTGAGCTTGGTGAGGGCCTGCAAGCCGGGCCCATGCAAAGGAGCCGTGGAGTTGGCGTAGTGGCAGCGGGCGCACTTGGCCTGATAAACAGCTGCGCCGCGAGCCTCCTGGGGCGTCCACTCTGACGAAGGCTTGGAAGGCGGCAGCGAACGGCAGCCTGCCAGCGAAAGGACGAACGCCGGCGCCACGGACCAAACCAACAGGTTACCTTTGCGCATTACCCTTCATCATACAGAACAATTTGTTTGGATTGGCGCGGCTCTTGCCGCGCTGTCACCGTTTCGTAACGTGTGGATGCGAATTGGGAAGGCCGGCGGAAATGGGCTGTGAGCTTACTCGGCGGCGCCAATGGCTTCGGCGATGCGGTCTATGACACCCTGTTCGGCGTCGCTGCCGGGGTACCGGCCGTTGACAAGGATGGAAAAGGCGAGGGTGCGGCCGCTGGCCGCGGTCACATACCCCGACAGCGATTCCACCTCGTTCAGCGTGCCCGTTTTCGCCCACATTTTGCCCTTGAGCGGCGAGTCCTTGAAGCGGTTATCGAGCGTGCCGTCGACTCCGGCCACGGGCAGAGTTTCCTTCCATTCCGCGCCCCACTGCTGGTGCGACGCGTACGTAAGCAGGCGGGTAAAGGCGCGGGGTGAGATTTTGTCGGCGGGGCTCAGTCCTGAGCCGTCGTAGAAGAAAAACTCGTTGTCGGCGATGCCCGCATTCACCATGAACTGGCGCACCACGCGTGCGCCTTCTTCGAAACTGCCGTCGGTGCCGTAAAGCTTGCCGAGCAGGCGGAGAAGCAGTTCGGCGTGGAGGTTCTGGCTGGTTTTGTTGGTGACCATGATGTCCTGAACCACGGGAACGGAGACATGCGCGCCCAGCACGCGGCGGCCCTGGGGCTCTCCGGAGATGGAGGTGAATGCAGTAGGCGCCAGCTTGAGCGGTTGCGCGCGCTCGCCGGCAAAGTCGCCGGTTCCGGTGGGATACCTGTGCTGCGATTCGGGCGCGCCCTGCACCTTGATTCCGCGCAGCAGAAGGGCCTGCTGGAATGCGGCGGCGGTGAACTGGGCGGGATCTTCGACGGACATGGAAGCGTGAAGTCCCGCGGGAGCCACGGTTCCCCATGCGCGCACCAGCATCGATCCGGGTTGGCGATCGAGGCCCGGATGCGCCGGCTGATCGGGCGGCGCAACCAGCATGCGGTTATCGAGCGCGTAGTATTCCAGGTCGGGCGACCACTCGGCCGCGGTGGTGCCGCGCGCGGTGCCGTCGGGCATGATGGTCAACTGGTCGGCGTTTTCGTTAAAGGTGAGCGCGGAAACAGGCGCGCCGTAGCTCCATTGCAGGGAGTCCCACGCCCAGCCCAGGCCGTAGGATTCGTCGAGAAAGTAACTGTCGTCGCCCACCACGCCGCCCTCGATGGTGCGCACGCCGGCCTGTTCCACCTGCTCGGCGAGCAGACTGAGCACGGTCATGGCGTTGGGTACCGGGAGCGGTTTCGCGGGTTCGGTTGGCTGTGTTTCGGCTGAGGGTGCGGGCGGCGTAGGCGTGGCGTTGGGCTCGACGTAAGGGTAGTGGCGCGCGCTGAGGGTGGGATCGCCCACACCGAGCAGCATGATGTCGCCGTGCAGAACGCCTGCGGGGTCCACATCGCCGCTGGCCACCACGAGCGTCGTCCAGGTGAGCGTGTCAACGGGCAATAGGGCGAAGGCGGCTGCGGTGGTGGTGAGCTTGGCGCCGGAGCCGGGCGTAAACAGGCGGGCGTCGTTGAGGCCGTAGAGCGGCTGGCCATCGAGAGTGGTGACGCTGATGCCGAACTGCGCATGGCTGAGGGCGGGATCGGCCAGAATAGCCTGAATGCGGTCGGCGAGCGGGCCGGTGGTGGGCACGGGATGCGGCGGGCGCGCAGGGTGATGCTGCTGCGCGCTCAT
>JASHYS010000240.1 GCA_030042915.1 Acidobacteriaceae bacterium | reverse complement strand
CATGTCGTTTGAAACGATCGTTGCGTCCGGAGCACGGTCGGCCATGCCGCATGGGCGTGCGACGGCGGCGGCTTTGCCGCGAAAAGGCTTTGTAACCCTAGACTTCGGTATAATCCTCAAGGGTTACTGTTCCGATATGACGCGGACCGTTTTTCTGGGCAAACCGACGCCCAAAGAGCGGGTTGCGTACAACGCGGTGCTGGAGGCGCAGGAAGCCGCGGTGAACACGGTGACTGCCGGTGTGAGCTGCGGCGAGGTGGATGAAGCTGCACGCAGCGTGCTGCGCCGGGCAGGATTCGGCGCGGTGTTTACCCACTCCACCGGTCACGGCGTGGGCCTTGAGATTCACGAGCCGCCCCGTGTGGGCTCAGGACAGACGACGCGGTTGTTGCGCGGCATGGTGATTACCATCGAACCAGGCATCTATCTGCCGGGTAAGTTTGGCATCCGCATCGAAGATATGATAGCGGTGACTCGCACCGGGGGACAGGTGCTGACGCCGGCGCCCAAGGCGCTGATTGAGCTGTAGCACTGCGAGCAGAAAGAGACTTGCGTGGCCAAAGAGTCAAAGGATCGAATGAAACAACAAGACATTGAAGATCTGCGGCAACTGATCGAGTTTTTGAAGCAGCACGGGGTGGCCGAGTTCGACATTGATCGCGGCGACCTGAAGCTCCGGTTGAAATTCAATCCGCAGGAAGGCGCGCCCAAAAGATTAAGCGACCTGGCGCAGTTGTTACGAACGGCTCCCGCTTCGGTGGTCGAGGCCGCGGCCGCCGCGACATCGAAGTCGGGAGCGAATCCGGCTGCAGCGGCCGAATCGGAATCGGGGGCCGAAGCGGAAAGCGAGCTGCACCTTGTGAAATCGCCCATCGTGGGCACGTTTTATGGATCGCCTTCGCCGGGCTCCGCGGCCTTCGTCAATCCCGGAGATCACGTGGAAAAGGGCCAGGTGATCTGCATCGTTGAAGCCATGAAGCTGATGAACGAGATTGAGTCGGATGCCTCTGGCGAAGTGGTGCGGTGCCTGGTTTCGAACGGCCAGCCGATTGAGTTTGGACAGCCGCTGTTTGAGATCAGGACTGGATGAAGCGGCGTTCGCGGAAACGCCGCTAACTCCGTTCCCTAGGAACCCATGTTTCGTAAAGTTCTGATTGCCAACCGAGGAGAAATCGCGCTGCGCGTGATCAACGCGTGCCGCGAGCTGGGCATTCGCACGGTAGCCATTTACAGCGAGGCGGACCGCAACTCACTGCACGTGCGCTTTGCCGACGAGGCCATCTGCATCGGGCCTCCGCGCGCCGCCGACAGCTATTTGAATGTGCCTGCGGTGATTTCGGCGGCCGAGATCGCCGACGTCGAAGCGATCCATCCCGGCTACGGATTGTTGAGCGAGAATGCCAACTTTGCCGAAGTGTGCCGCGCGTCGAATATCAAGTTCATTGGGCCGCCGCCTGAGGTCACGCGGCTGATGGGCGAAAAAGAAAAGGCGCGGCAGGCCATGAAGAAGGCCAAAGTGCCGATCCTGCCCGGTTCCGACGGCGTGCTGACCACAGCAGAGGAGGCGCTGAAATGGGCTGAGAAGGTGGGCTATCCGGTCATTCTGAAAGCCAAGGCGGGCGGCGGTGGACGCGGCATGAGGATCGTGCGCAATGGCGACGATCTGCCCAACCTGTTTCACGCGGCCTTCACTGAGGCGGCCAACGCGTTCGGCAACGGCGAACTGTACATGGAGAAATATATCGAGCAGCCGCGGCACATCGAGTTCCAGGTGCTGGCCGACGAGCATGGCAACGTGGCGTCACTGTTTGAGCGGGAGTGTTCCATCCAGCGGCGCCATCAAAAGATCATTGAGGAAGCGCCCAGCCTGCAGGTAGCGCCGAAGATGCGCGAGGAGCTTGGCCGTACGCTCTGCCGGTGCATGACCGACATCGGATACCAGAACGCCGGAACGGTCGAGTTCCTGATGAATGGGGATCACGATCTTTACTTCATCGAGATGAATACGCGCATCCAGGTTGAGCATCCGGTGACCGAAGCCACTACCGGCGTGGACATGGTGAAGGCACAGCTGCGCATTGCCGCCGGCGAGCGGCTGGATGCGATTCTGCCCGCGAAGCTGGAGATGCGCGGACACGCCATCGAGTGCCGCATCAACGCCGAGCACCCGGTCAAGTTCACACCCTCGGCAGGACAGATCACGGCCTTCAATGTGCCCGGCGGAAACGGCGTCCGCGTGGATACAGCCATGTACGCAGAAGGAGTCATTCCGCCTTATTACGATTCGCTGATTGCCAAGTTGATCACGCACGGCGCGGACCGCCTGGAAGCCATCGCCAAGATGGAGCGGGCGCTCAGCCAGTTCATTGTGCGCGGAATCGACACCACGATCCCCCTCCACGAGGCCATCTTCCAGGATGCCGATTTCCGCGCCGGGCGGTTCGACACCGGGTACGTGGAGCGGTTCCTGGCGGCCGTGGCCGAGGCAGAGAAGCAGCCGGCGTAAGCTCTTGCACACGCGCGTCGTCAGGTTGAAAACGCACTGATTATTTGCAATAGTAAGCTCTGCTGAACGCGCCAGAAACGGCGCCGCAGTCGCACTGAACCTGCCAGGCGAGCTCATTATCCGGGTCAATGGCGATAACTGCGTTGGCGTCGATTTCCGCTGCTGCGCAGTTCTCGCTGCGCTGGTATGCGTAAGCCCGGCCCATGAGCGCACGTTTGTCTTTGGGATGCATCTGAATCGCGGTACTCAGATCCCGGATCGCCGCAGCGTAGTTGCCGTTGAGCTCGTACGCTACACCGCGGCCAACCATCGCGGATTCATCCTTTGGGCTCATTTGAATCGCGTTGCTGAACTCCCGGATCGCCTGATCGTAATCCCCATGACTGACCATAAGTTGCCCTTGCGCAACCAGCGCTTGAACCGCATCGGAGCGCCTCTGTTGGACGAACAGGGCGCAGAGAAGGCCGATCAGCAACGGCACGACCACGATAGGCTTGAGCAGGTGCACCAAGCCAGAATGCTTCCAGCGCAGACCAACCTGCTGTATCACGGGGGCGAAGGCGCGCTTGTACTCGGGCGTTACCCAGTTGCGCGGCTGCAGTAGCAATAGGACCAGCGTCACGAGGGGCCTGGGACCCGCTAGGGCAAGAAGGCGAATTCCTCCCATGGCGCCGATCTTGTCCAATGCGCGCGATACGCGGTTCAGGAAGGGGCGCTCGAGCGCGACGAAGTGTGGCTCCCATCCAGAAGAAAAGTACATCAGGCCACAGACAGAGAGCGGCGGGGTCCAATCCGGGCGCTCGATCTCTGGCAGATCGCGTTTAAAGTGCTCGCGCATCTGCTGGCGAAAAGTGTCGTAGCCCGTCGCCGGTGTGAAG
Organism: Acidobacteriaceae bacterium; assembly: GCA_030042915.1. The sequence continues at coordinate 6,329 of JASHYS010000240.1, read as the reverse complement.
GGCAGGAGCAGAACGAGCTTCTGCGGCGGGGCGCTGGCGACAATGTGTGCCACTTCCCACTGCACGCCCTTGGTGAAGCCGAGCCGAAGCACAATAAGCTGAGCGTGCGAAACCCACTCGGCCACCTTGGCCTTCCACTCCTGGTCGGAAACCCGAATTCGCGCAGCACCGAGCTTGGGCAGAGTGTCATAGGGCTTCCCGATGGCGACAAAGGGGCCGAGTTCGTTCATGGCGACGGCAAGTTGTTCTTCTTCCGATGCGCCCAGCGCTTGTTCAAAGGTACCTTCACCGCAAAGATACTCAAATCGCTCGGGCGGATCCGGATCAACGTCGTCCGCGTCGAAGGGACGAAGGTAGACGACCGGTGCGCGCGGGTCGCGTTGGAGGAGCTCGTCGGCGTTGGGGGCAAGGTGCTGGCGCGCGAGGCGGAGCTGAGCGACGCCCAAGTAGATTCCCATCACGCCGCCCATAAAAAGCCAGGTTGGAAGAAGATGAAAGTCCGTGGCTTCGGGAGGAATCAGCACGCCGCCGACCACCAGGCCTGCGCTAAAGAGAATCGCGGATATTGCGCCTCGGCGGAGTTTTCGGCCGCGAGCCTGGCGTTCGCCCTCTTCCTGAATGTCGGGTGTGTAGTCGGCGGCTCCGGATGGCTGGTCGCTGACGGGAGTGTTTAGGTCGAGCCCGAGCATATGAGTCCCCTCTCTAGCAGGCGACTCAAGAAACACTGTCTGCTGTAATGGCGGGATTGTAGGCCGGAGTGCAGGCGAGGTCAAGGACGCGCTCGCCGAAATTTATCGCTTTTTCTTCGCCTTTTGGGATTGAAATAGGCTATGCTGTGTGGGCAACTTGGAGGTTGCCTGCATGGACTTTCAAAAGGACTTAATCGTCGAATTCGACTCAGAAGCCGCAAACACCCGCAAAATGCTCGACGCCATCCCGGCCAACGCCGACTGGAACTTCAAACCTCACGCCAAATCGATGAGCCTGGGCCGGCTAACCGGCCATTTGACCGATTTTGTGGGCGAGTGGGCCATGGGCACTCTCACCAAGGACAAGGTCGAGTTTGGGGCGGATCACAAATGGGAGCCGTTTGTGCCCGCGAGCAAAAAAGAGCTGCTCGAGAAGTTCGACAAGGATCTGGTGGGAACGCGGGCTGCGCTTGTGGCCACCACCGGCGCCGCGTGGGACAGGAACTGGCAGTTTGTGTATGCCGGCACGGCCTACCTCAATGATCCCAAGCACAAGATATTCCGCGACGCGGTGCTGAACCACATGATTCATCATCGCGGCCAGCTCTGCGTGTACCTGCGCCTGATGGGCGCCAAAGTTCCCGGGATCTATGGGCCCAGCGCAGACGAAATGTGAGAAAGGCAGGGAACGGCCAGCTGCTGCCGGCGGCTTGCATACAGGGGGGATGAAAATGAAACGACCTATTCATTTCGAGATTCCCGCGGAGAACCCGCAGCGCGCGATGGCGTTTTACGCCAAGGTGTTCGGCTGGAAGTTCGAGCCGTGGAACGGCCCAATGGAATATTGGACCGTCCGCACCGGAGAGAGCCAGCCGGGGATTGACGGAGGCCTGATGCGGCGTCGCGATCCTGCGCAACCTTGCGTGAACACCATGGATGTGGAGAACCTGGATGCTACGGCTGCCGTGATCGAAGCCGCCGGCGGCCAATGCGTGGTGCCCAGGATGCCGATTCCGGGCATCGGCTGGCTCGCCTACTTTAAAGACACCGAGGGCCACATCTTCGGAGTGATGCAAGCGGATGCAGCGGCGAAGTAGCCGGGTGCCCCACCTTCGCGACGTCCTTGTTTTTGTCGCTAAGGTGGGAACTGACCACTGATCACCGATCACTGACCATTGACTACTGATCACCGCCCGCTGCGCAAGCTACCCTTGATGCATGCAACGCGCCACCGTGCGGCGCAATAAGGAGGTCTTTCCCATGAAAATCAAGCTCGTTTCTGCATCTGCGATCGGCGTCGCTGTCTTCTCCATTTCGATCGGTTTGGCCGTATGGGCGCAGCAGGACCGGTACACGCTCAAAGTTCCTGATGGACTCTCGTTTTCAGAGTTCAGAGGGTACGACATGTGGCAGGACGTAGCGGTGAGCGAAACCGAAACCAGCGTCAAGGCCATCCTGGGAAATCCTGAAATGATCAGAGCCTACAGGGCAGGCGTGCCGGATAATGGCAAGCCGTTTCCCGACGGCGTCAAGATTGTGAAAATCGAATGGCTCAAAAAGAAGAATCCCGTGTCGCCGTATTTCGTCGAAATACCCGACACGCTGAAGTCACTGTCGTTCATCGTGAAAGACACGCACAGGTTCCCTAAGACGCACGGATGGGCCTACGCCCAGTTTGACTACGATCCGGCGACCAAAACATTCAAGCCCTCAGTGACCGGCACAGAATGTGGATACGCTTGCCACACCAAAGTTGCGTCCAGAGATTACATCTACACGGCCTATCCGCCTAGATAGATCCGACCGCAGCGACGCCGGCGGCCCCGCCTTCGCGACGTCGTTGTTCTCATCGCTAAGGTGGGAACTGATCACCGATCACTGACCACTGACCGCTGCGCAAGCTAACCTTGATGCATGCAATGCTCGTTTCCCAGGCTGTACCCAATTCTCGACGCGTCCGTGATTCCGCCGGCGGGCCGAGCGGAGTTTCTGCGCCGGCTTGGGAGTGACTTGGCTGCGGCCGGCGTGACCCTGCTCGAATATCGAAACAAGACAGGCGCGGAGGCCGAATTGCTGGCCGACGCGGCGGCCCTGCGCGCCGCGATGCCCAGAGAAAAGGTGAAGCTGATTTTCGATGATCGCGCCGATCTGATTGAGAAAACGGGATTTGATGGAGTCCACGTGGACGCGGGCGATGTACCGCCAGGGGAGGCGAGGCGGCTCGTTGGGCCGGAGCGCATCGTGGGAACCTTCGGCGGGAGCGAGGCGCTGCTCGACGGAATTCTGAACGAGCCGGCGGATTATCTCTCGATCGGGCCGGTGTTTGCCACGAAAACCAAGCAGACCGCGAAGGCGCCGATTGGCATGGAAGGCGTGCGCCGGTTGCGCGGGCAGGCCGGCCCGCATGCAGTGCTGGTAGCTGTGGGAGGAATCACGCTGGCCGCAGCACCCGACGTCTTGGCGGCCGGGGCAAGCGTGCTGGCGGTCTCGGCAGCCATCTTCCGCGCCGCCGATCCGGCCGCGGAGTTCAGCCGGTGGATGGAAGCGCTGGCGGCTGCGCCGGCCGGTGCCACTGTCTCAAAATGAGACAAACATTGTTGGCTTCTCGGGCACGCGTCTGACCGAAAACCGATTTCTGCCCGAAAACGAGACATCCAGGCGTCTGAAATCGCGACAATTCTCATGAAAATGGCGACCCGAAGCGCAGGCTGCTGGCGTGTGGCCGGGCTTTTCGTGTAGCGTATGATGGCGTTACAAGTTCCCCATGTGCGCAAAACCCGGGCGGTCCTGTTCCAGATCCCTAAAGCTCCAGTCACGCTCCACCCGTCCATGCTCGATCGAGTCCAATCGCAAGGGAGGAAGCAACTTTGAGTTCCAAACTGCTGCGCATTAAACCCATGTCGACGCTGACGCAGGAAGCAAGCGAACAGGGCGAACACACCCTCAAGCGCTCGTTGGGCGCCGTGAATCTGGTCACGCTGGGCATTGGCGCCGTGATTGGAGCAGGGATCTTTGTACTCACGGGGCAAGCGGCGGCACTTTATGCTGGACCGGCCGTAGCGCTCAGTTTTGTGCTCGCCGGGCTCACCTGCGCCTTTGCCGGGCTATGCTACGCCGAGTTCGCATCGATTATTCCCATCGCCGGCTCGGCTTACACCTACGGCTACGCCACATTGGGTGAGCTGGTGGCGTGGATCATCGGCTGGGACCTGGTGCTGGAGTACGCATTCGGCGCATCGACCGTGGCCTCGGGATGGTCAGGCTACTTCAACAGCCTGATGCAACAATTCGGAATCCATATCCCGCCGCAGCTGACGGCGTCGACGGGCACCCAGCTGGTGTTTTATCAGAATCAATGGATGCCGGTCATGTCGCTTCCCATGGGTTCGAGCTCTGCCGGATTACCGCACGTGACCGCCGCGTTCAACCTCATTGCCATGGTGATCGTTATGCTCATTACGGTCATCCTCGTCGTCGGCATCAAGGAATCGGCGAATTTCAACTCGGCCATCGTGTTCATCAAGCTCAGCGTCGTGGGCATTTTCCTGGTGATCGGCGGATGGTTCCTCATCCGCCATCCCGAAGTGGCCAAAATGAACTGGCATCCCTTCATTCCGCCCAAGGACGCGAACGGAAACTTTGGTTGGGGTGGAATTTCCAAGGGCGCGTCGCGCATTTTCTTCGCCTACATCGGCTTCGATGCCGTGTCGACGGCGGCGCAGGAGGCCAAGAAGCCGCAGCGCGATATGCCCATCGGCATCCTGGGCTCTCTATTGATCTGCACCATTCTGTACATTCTGGTTTCGCTGGTGCTCACCGGCCTGGTCAGCTACACCAGGCTCGACGTGGGCGCGCCGGTGGCGCTGGGCATTGATGCCACGGGCGTGTCGTGGGGCGGGCTGCTGGTCAAAATCGGGGCCGTCTTTGGACTCGCTACCGTCATGCTGGTTATGCTGCTCGGGCAGACGCGCGTGTTTTATTCCATGTCGAAAGACGGCTTGCTCTGGAAGTGGGCCTCCGCCGTGCATCCCAAGTTCCGCACACCCTGGATTACGACCATCGTCTTCGGTATCTTCGCGGCGGCGTTTCCAGCCTTTCTGCCCATAGATCGGCTCGCGGATCTGGTGAACATTGGCACGCTGCTGGCGTTCACGATTGTCAGCGCGGGCGTGTGGGTGCTGCGAGTGCGGCATCCTGAGCTGCATCGGCCATTCAAAGCGCCGCTGGTGCCGCTGGTGCCCCTCCTGGGCATTGGCTCTGCGATTTTTCTCATGACTCGCCTGGCGCTCATCACCTGGGAGGTGATGATTGGCTGGCTGATCTTCGGGCTGATTATCTACTTCACCTACTCCGTGAAGCACAGCAAGGTGCAGAAGCTAGAAAAAGCGGAAGCAGCGGATTAGGCAAGCGCATTTTCGATCAGAATGCGACGGCCTCCCCGTGCGGGAGGCCGCTTTTACGTTCGGACTTGGGCGGGAGCCACTTCAGGCTGTCGTCTTGGCGCAAAACGCGTCGAACGCGCGCATCAGCTCGGCGGCGATTTCCTCGGCATTGGACTGCTCGATCAGCGAGCGTTGCATCAGGTAAAGGAGTTTGCCGTCGCGCAGCAGAGCAACGGAAGGCGAGCTGGGCGGATGGCCCTCGAAGTAGCTGCGGGCGCGTTCTGTAGCCTCGCGGTCCTGGCCGGCGAAGACGGTGATCTTGCGGTCGGGCTGGTTGGCAGAATGAGCCAGCGCGAGCCGAATGCCGGGGCGCGCTTTGCCGGCCGCGCAGCCGCAGATGGAATTCACGACAACAAGCGTGGTGCCCGGCTCGGCCAACGCGGCATCAACCTCTTCGGCCGTACGGGTTTCCTTGATTCCGGCCCGGACCAGCTCCTCGCGCATCGGAATCACCATCAGTTCTGGATACATGTTTGCCTCCGGCAGGAGAAGCTGCCGGTTTCTATTTTACGGATTCGTGCAGCGAAACGCTACCCACGCGACGCTGAAAGTCACTCCTGAGGCACGCAACCGCGGTTGCGCAGGGCCGCTTGCATCCGCAGCAGGCGAGAATCGTCGGGAAACTGCGAACTCGATGCGATAGTCTGGCTCTTTGAAGATTCTCGAGAACATTGCGTTGGCGCCGCTGACGACCCTCGGCATCGGGGGCCCGGCGCGCTGGTTTGCCGAGGCGGCGAGCGAGGCCGAGATTGCCGAGGCGAGCGCCTGGGCGCTGCAGCGGGACGTGCCGCTGTTTGTGATGGGCGGCGGCAGCAACCTGGTGGTCGCCGATGCAGGTTTCGACGGGCTCGTGCTGCGCATCGGGTTGAAAGGTATCGAGCGCGACGGCGCAGTTTTTCGCGTGGCTGCGGGAGAGGATTGGGAGCACTGTGTGCAGCAGAGCACTGACGCTGGATTGGCTGGGATAGAGTGTTTGGCCGGAATTCCCGGCACCGTGGGAGGCACGCCGGTGCAGAACGTGGGCGCGTACGGGCAGGAAGTGGCCAGCGTCATCGAGCGCGTGCGGGTTTTCGATCTCCAGACGCGGCAATTTGCGGAGCTGGGCAACGCGGAGTGCGGGTTTGGGTATCGCCGCAGCCGGTTCAACACCAGCGATCGCGGACGTTTTGTGGTCACACGGGTCGACTACCGGCTCACG
>JASHYS010000239.1 GCA_030042915.1 Acidobacteriaceae bacterium | reverse complement strand
CTGCCGCTTGCCTGGCCCCTCGGGTTTCTGCCTCTGCGCGTTGCGGCCATCCTTTGGTCTTTCCCGCTGCTCGCCTGCCTGCTCCTATCCGTTCGCATGCTTCGAGAACTCCACGGATCCCCCGCGAATGGCATCCATTGGCTCGCCCTGGCGTTTACCCCGGCGCTTATCTGCCTCACCATGGGCCAGACCACCCTCTTCTCCCTCCTCGGACTCGTCCTCTTTCTGCGTTTGCATGTGCGCCGGCCCTTTTTCGCTGGCGCGTCCCTCTGGCTTTGCGCCCTCAAGCCGCATCTCTTCCTGCCCTTTGCGGCCGCGCTGCTTGCCTGGATCGTCGTTTCCCGCAGCTACAAGCTTCTTGCCGGCGCCGTCGCTGCTCTCGCCCTCAGCAGCGCAGTAGCTTTTCTCATCGATCCATCGGCATGGGTCGATTACGCGCGTCTCATGCGCTCGCCCTCCGTCACCAACGACTTCATTCCCTGCATCGCCTGCGCCCTGCGCCTCTGGATTGCCCCTCGCGCCACCTGGCTGCAGTACCTCCCCGCCGCCCTCGCTTGCATCTGGGCGCTCGTCTACTTCTGGCGCAGGCGCGCCACTTGGGACTGGAGCACCGGCGCCAGCCCCCTCATGCTGGTTTCTCTCGTGGTCGCGCCCTATTGCTGGTTTTACGATCAGTGTCTGGCCATTCCAGCCATCCTCAACGGCGCCTACGCCACCACCTCGCGCGCGCTTCTCACTGCTCTGGCGCTTACCATTCTTCTCACCGACATCCAAATCTGCTGCGTCAAAGTCATCTCCCCGCTCTGGCTTTGGACCGCCCCTGCGTGGCTTGCCTGGTATCTGTTCGCCCGTGCATCCACGCGCAAAGCCGCGCTAGCGCCGCCCGCCGTCCCCGTCTGATTCGTAGGCGCAGTGTTTGTCAGCCCCGCGGTTCAGAGTCTTTTTCGAAACTCCGATGGAACCAGGCTTCGTAACGGGAGCAAGGCTTTAGCCGGGCCGAAAAAATGCCCAATCAAAACGTGGGCTTTAGCCCCTGCTGATGCCGCACGAATCTCGAAATCTTGGCTTCGTCATGTGCACCGACATTTCGTACGCAGTAATCAAGAGCTCAGTCAGAGCATTCAACGCGCGACCTGGCCCCATCGTGGAATTGTTTGCCGCTACTCTCGCGTGCGTATAATTGCGATGAAAACCATCAGAGAGGCTTCCCGTCCGTGAAGAATGAGCGCGACTTCACTGTGTTGTTGATCGTGCTTGTTTGCGCGCTGCCGGTCTTGTTCACAGCACTCTTCCTCATCGTGCTGCCCTTCAACCGCGCCATCGTGGCCAAGCGCGATTTCATCACCTACTGGGCCACCGGCCAGCAGCTCGTTCATCACGGCAATCCCTACGACGCCGATGCCGTCAGCCGCATTGAGCGCGACGCCGGATTTCAGGGAGGCACGTCCTACTTCATGCGCAACGCCCCATGGGCGCTGCCGCTTGCCTGGCCCCTGGGCTTCGTCAGCCCCATGGCCGCTGCCTTGCCGTGGTCATTGCTCATGCTGGGCCTGCTTGTCCTGTCGGTACGCATGGCTTGGAAAATGGTGGGCGCAGTCCCTCATCTCGATTGGCTGGGATATTGTTTTCCTCCCGCGCTGTTCTGCGTCATTTTGGGCCAGACCTCCATCCTTCTTGTTCTCGGGTTGGTCCTCTTTCTGCGCTTCTACAAAACCCGCCCCTTCGCGGCCGGTGCCGCGCTTTGGTTCTGTACCCTCAAGCCGCATCTCTTCCTGCCTTTCGCGCTGGTTCTGCTCGTCTGGATCGTCGTATCCCGCAGCTACCGCATTCTCGCCGGGGGCGCAGCGGCCATGGCGGCCGGCGCTCTCGTCACCGCATGCATCGATCCCCAGGCCTGGGTGCAGTACGCCCATTACATGCGCACCTCAAGCGTCACTCATGAGTTCACTGCCAATTTCGGCGACCTTTTGCGCGATTCCATCAATCCCAGGGCCGAATGGATCGCTTTCGTACCCTGCATCGTCGGCTGCGCCTGGGCCCTCGCCTACTTTTGGCCGCGGCGCCACTCATGGGACTGGCTCGCAAACGGCAGCTTGCTTATCCTGGTTTCAGTTTTTGTCGCGCCCTTCGGTTGGATCTTCGATCAATCTCTCGCCATTCCGCCGGTTCTCTTTGCTGTCTCCCGGAGCCAATCGCGCATCGTGCTCTCGCTGCTGGCGCTCATCTATCTCGCCATCGAAATCGAAATCGTATCGCCGTTTGCCCTGGCTTCAGCCGCCTATCTCTGGACCGCCCCCGCCTGGCTTGCCTGGTACGTGTTGGCCCGCGCCGTCACGCAGCGCCATCCCGCTCCCGCCGTCACTAATTGATTTTGAGCGGCTGTCGCGCTCGAACCGAAGTCCGCCACAAGAAACCACGTGTCATCCCGCAAATTCGATCGCAGTCGAACGGAGATCTCCGGTCGCTTTTTTTCCGCCGAATCCGAAGTTTGTGGGGAGGGTCTTGTATCAGGGAATCGCTTCAGCGATGCCGAAAACCACCCCAACTGGGTGTGGGCTTTAGCCCCTGGGGGGCGACTTCTCACTCATGTCTGGAAAAACTGATCCGCGCGCCGGTGCTGCAGCTTCCCCTACGCAGCACCACTCTCTTCCGCCGTAGGTCCGATCTCTACTGCGTCTCCCGCCTCCGTTTGTGTCGCGCGAACAGTTCCCGCAGGCAGTTCCAGCACGCTATGCGCCGCGAAGCACGCTGACATTCGCCACGGCCCTACGCTGCTGCGCACCTTCTTGATGTTGTTCTTGCGGTCCAGGTAGACGAGATCGATCGCGAATCGCATGAAGAATGTGTGCACCGACTCGCATGGAGCAATCCACAATCCCCCGCCGGGATTCAGGCCATCGCGGCCCAGCAAGCCTTTTCTGCGGGTTGCTCCCGTATGCGCGGGTTCCATCTGCGTGGCCAAAACCGTGCCGCGCGTCACGTTCAGAACCTGCAACGGAGCTTTAAACGAAGCAGCCTGCCGCGGTGCAAACCACCGCCGCAGGCCGTCCCAGATACGCGTCATTGTTGCGGCGTGGTCGTCGGCGCGGCCGGCGCAGTGGAACTTCCCGCGCCGCCCATACCGTTAATCGGCGTTGACGTCGAGCCGAAACCTCCCGTGGCGCCTTCAATCACCAGCGGCTTCTCGGGTTTCATGCTGTCCAGCAGCGTCTCCACGGGAATGCTCTGCGGCGGAGGATTCAAAGTGTTATCCGGCGTCTTGGCATCCGGCTGGTGCATGGGAATGTTCGAATTGGGTGGCATGAATTGATCGGGCCACTTCAGCTCCGGCAACTTGTCGCCTGCCTGCAGCGGCGCCACCACCTCCGGCGTCACAATCACAATCAATTCTGTGTCGTTCTTGGTTTTCGACTCCGATTGGAAGAGTTTACCGAGCACCGGAATGCTGCCCAGGAAAGGAATCTTCTGGAACGTGTCGGAAAGAGTTTTGTCCAGCAAGCCGCCAATCAGGAAGCTCTGCCCATCCATCAATTCCACTTCGGTATTCACTTTGCGCGATGTGATCCCCGGTACTTCAAACCCTGAAATCTCCACTTCGTCGGTATAGTCCAGGGCGCTCACTTCAGGTGCAACCTGCAAACGGATGGTGCCCCGCGGCGTAAGAGTCGGGATAAAGTTCAATCGGATGCCGTACTCTTTGAATTCAATGCTCACCGCAGCCGTCCCGCCTGAGGTGCCCGAAACCACAGGGTAAGGAAATTCGCCGCCGGCCAGAAAACTGGCTTCCTTGCCGTTGGTCGCCATCACGTTCGGCTCCGCCAGCGTCTGCGCGATTCCCGTCGACTCCATTGCATCAATGTCGGCGCCCGCGCCAAGACCAGGGAAGAACGCAAGGATGTTCAGCTCGTTGCTGAACGAGGCGCTTCCCGCAGACCCCCCGACTCCCCCTGAACCCGACGAGCTGGAACTTGCCGTCCCGCCCGTGATCGTCGGCGGTGAAAACTGCCCGGTTGTCACTCCGCCTACTGCGTTGCCTAACCCCAGGTTGAACAGATTGATGCCCAGCGTCCGGGCCTTGCTGCGATCCACGCTCAGAAACCGCACCTTGAGCAGAATCTGCGGATCGGATTTCGGCACTTGCACGTCCAGCAGATTTACTACCTTGCCGGCCGTCGACGCAATCTGCACCGCTCGCGCTGAGCTGTTCAGATCACTCACCGTCCCGCGTAGGAAAACACTGCTGTTGCTGTAACTCACTCTGATGGTTTGACCCGGCAGTTCCGTCCGCAACTCCCGTCGCACCGCATCCAGGCTGTCGCTCGCCAGCTCCGTGCCGGCCCGCACCGTCACATTGAAAAATTGCCGTCCGCCGTTGACATCCCAGATAATCAGGCTCGTTTCTCCCGGCGCCTTGCCGTCGATCATCACTTCTCTGGGACTGACCGCCGTCGCTTCCGCAAAGTCTCCGATCCCCACCGCCACGCGCTGGATGGGCTGCGCGCAATCCACAAGTACTGCTTTGCCCACTTCCACCGACAGCTCATTGCTCGAGTCGGCAAACGTAGTCTCTGGGGCTGCGGCGGGAGCCGGCGCAGCCGGAGCCGGCGCAGCTTGGCCCCATATTCCGCGCCCGGCACCAGGCGCGACAAGCAGCGCGCCGCAACATGCGATCGTGATTTGGAACTTCGTTCTCAATGTGGTCCCTCAGCAATGGGAAATTTCTCTTCCGTGGTTTTCTGGCCGTTGCTCACGATCACCGAAAGATACTTCGGCTTCGGCTTGGCCGCGTGTCCTTCCCCGTGATGCGTAGCTTCCGCAGGCGGAGCCGTTACACCGAAAAGGCTGCCCATTGCCGTCGGTGGCACTTTTGCCATCTGCGTATCCAGCGGGTTGCGCAGCACCAGTTGAATCTTCAGCGAATTGGCCGCCAGGCTCAGCGTCTCGGCCTGCTCCGGCGTAACCAGCAGGTTCACCACCTGAACGTTCTGCGGTTTGCCCTCGGCATCCTTTTGAATGTCGGTGCCGGCTGAAAGAACCTGGATGTTCTGGAGAATCGTCTGCGTCTCCGTACCCTGATTCCCACCCCCGCCTGGAGGATTGCCCGAAGCCAGAACGTCTACGCGCATCCCGGGAGTAACGAAACCGGCAACGCCCACTACTTCGTCCACTCTCACCGCGCATGCTCTCATGCCCGGGGGAATCGTCGGCGCCAACCCCCCGCCGGAACCAAGTCCGGCAAGCCGGCTTTGCAGAATGGGCTCGCCCTGGTAGATTTCCGAAATCACGCCCCTGCCGATCGCGTCATCGGGCTTCAGAATCGCGCCCTTGGGCGCCCCGCCCGCAACCGTGATCGTGGTCAAATCTTCTTTGGTCAGCACCGCGCCCAGTGGAATGTCTTTCGCCGCCGCGACTATTTTCGTTGTCGACACTGGTTTCGCCGCTGCCACACGTACACCCACAAGGCGAACCACCAGCCAGGTGCACAATCCGGCGATTGCGAATGCGATAACAAGGATCGTTGCCAGTCTTCGATTCATCTCGAACCCAAGGGAGCCCACGCACGACCAGGCTCCGCCTTTCTCCGCTCTCTCGAGCCTGGCGTGTTTTCCAGGCCCGGCACTTGCGCTGTCTTGGTTGGCCGTGCAGGCGCGTCCCCATCCAGTTATAGCGGCCAGTGCGGTTTCAGTTTAGTCCTTCATTTGCTCCGCACTCGCTCTGCAAATTGCGCTTACTCGCGGTGGGGTATCAAAAGAGCTATGAGGCGTTCAATCTGAAACTATCTTTTAAGTAACTAATATTTATCTAATGCGCAATACAACCCCAGTTGCAGAAAGTGGTCCGTTTCGGTAGCCGTTATTTGGTTATAGTGTTCTAGCGATGCACCAGCAGAGATCACAACTGAAGCGTCGATCCACTCACTGGGTGAGGCCGAAATCGCATTTGGCCAGCCCTGCGCGCAGAATCTCTGAAGCACAGGCCTGGTTGAATGAGCATGCCAAGGGTGTTCCCTGGCAAGTTCCTGCCCCCATGGTGCCGTCTCGTGCCGTCACGCTCTTCGCTGACAAGCCCGAGCCCGGTCCTTCCCCTGCAACTTTCGTGCTATCCGTTTTCGTTCACAGCATGGCGCTGGCTCTCATTTGGTTTGGTCTGGTTTATAAACCGCCCTTCGCCAGAGTGACCAACGATCATCTCATGGTTCGTCAGATCGATCTGCGCACGCCTGAAGAGGAGCGTGCTGCCGCTGCGCACATTCCATATCCCGCCGCGGCTCCCGCTGCCCGCCAGCCCGCAAGCAATTCCAGGCCGCGTCTGCCCGTCTTGCAGCAGATGACGCAAGCCAAGCCGGGTCCGCAGACCATTCTTCAACCCGACCTGTTGAACACCACCGCCCTTTCTGAAAAAATCCCTGTGCCCCAGCTCATGATCTGGTCGCCCAGCAAGTCGGTCGTCAAGAAAGTCGAACCGCCCATGCCCCAGAAGCCGCCTGCCGCCGACGTCAAGCCGGTTGTCAGCCGGCCCAACCTGGAATCCAACCTGGCCGATGTCAACGTCTCGGCCGCCATTGAGCCCGCACAAAAATCTCTCTTCAAGCCCAGCACCACTTCGCCCGTCGCAGTTCACGTTCCGCAGGCCGCGCAGATGCCTCCGGCATCCGCCTCGCAATCGACGCAGCCGCCAACTCCGGCTGCCATCCTTTCTCTTTCCAATATGCGCGCCAAGGAAGGCACCACGGTGTTGCCTCCCGTGAATGAATCTGAAGCTGCGAACTCTCCGGGCGTGCTGGCGCCAGGCGAACAAAATGCCGCATCTTCCCAAAATGGGGCCGCTCCTGCAGCGCAGTCAGCCTCCAACAGTGCGGGCCAGGGCTCAGCCACGAAGGCCGATAATTCCAATTCCGGCCCCGCCGCAGAAGCCGGCAAACCCAATGCCTCTACCTCCGCCACGGGCGCCGGAACTTCTACCGCCGACGCCTCCGCCAGTCCCTCATCCACGCAGATTGCGCTTCCCAAGGATGGCCATTTCGGCTCTGTTGTCGTGGGCGAAGGACTCGACCAGAAGTTTCCTGAAATCTCCGGCGTGTGGGGTAGCAGGCTCGCCTATACCGCCTATCTGCACGTGGGTCTCGCCAAGAGCTGGATTCTGCAGTACTCGCTGCCACCCGCCACGGATGCATCCGCAGGCGGCACCGTCGCTCGCCTCGAGGCGCCCTGGCCCTATAGCATCGTGCGGCCCAATCTCCCGCCCGGTTCCATTGACGCCGACGCTCTCATGATCCACGGCTTTGTCAACCAGTCCGGCCGTTTTGAAACCCTCACCGTTGTGTTCCCCCAGCAATTTGCCCAAACCCAGTTCGTGCTGGCCGCGCTTCAGCAATGGCAGTTCCGGCCCGCCACCCAGGCTGGACAGTCAGCCAAGGTAGAAATTCTGCTCATCATCCCTGAAGACCTCGATTAGACTTTCCACACAATTCCAGTCCTGAAGCGGCAGGCGCTTAGATTTCTCCAATAAAGGTCCGCAAGCTCCGTAGGGGCGACAGAATCCTCGGCCATCGGAGAAACCAGGGGCCGTGAAGCGCCTTGTGAGGACGAGGCACATCCGCCAACTTGCTAACTCGCTACGCCGCGAACCGCCTTGTGAGAACGAGGCACATCCGCCAAACTTGTTAACTCGCTACGCCGCGAAGCGGCGCTAACTTGCTGCTGTTGTCCTTGAAAGGTCTTCTCGGCGCAAATGTCAGCGGCTCTCGCGCCCACTGTTTAGGCCACTTTTCATTTCATCTTCGTTCTCTTGTTCCCTTGTTCCACGCCTTTTTACTGAAACTGCCCGCTCAGGCTTTTCAGGTCGAGCCCGGCCACAAACCTCTCCGCTTCTTTCGAAAGTTGATCGTAGTTCACTTTCTTCGGCGCCGTCGCGTGCAGCTTATCAATGCGAATCATGATCGAGACCGGATGCGGCCCCGGCCCCTCAAACACGCGCAACTGCGGTTCCACCACAAGAATTCCAAGGCGCCTGACCGAAGCTGCGCGTTGATATTGCGAGCAGGATGCCGGGGTGCAGACGGCGTTCACGAGAATGCTGTCGGTGACTCCGTCGCTGTAGTACCCCACATTCAACGGCACGGATTCTCGATTCCCCGCAACCATTTGCTTGCTCGTCAGGCTGTCGGGTTGCAAGCCTCGCGTCAACCAGCATGCATTCGCGTCATGGAAGTTAAACAGCGGAGCAACCCAAACGCCCAGGATGATCTCGTCCGATCCTGGTGCTGCGTAGGCTCCGTTTTCTGCAACAGTGATGCCGTCCTGCTGCTCATACCAGGTGCGGGTCA
>JASHYS010000238.1 GCA_030042915.1 Acidobacteriaceae bacterium | reverse complement strand
GCGTTGCTGGCCGCGCTGCGTGCGGAAGAGGAGACCATCCGCCAGGGCGGTGGCTCTGCCGCCGTCGAAGCGCAACACAAAAAGGGCCGCCTCACGGTGCGCGAGCGCCTGGAGCTGCTGCTCGACGAGGGCACGGAGTTTCTTGAACTGGGCCTCTGGGCTGCGCACGGCATGTACACCGAATACGGCGGAGCGCCGTCGGCCGGCGTGGTCACAGGATTGGGCCGTGTGAGCGGCCGCCTGTGCATGATCGTGGCCAACGACGCCACCGTCAAGGCCGGCGCTTTTTTTCCCATGACCGCCAAGAAAGTTCTGCGCGCGCAGACCATCGCCATGGAGAATCGCATCCCCACCCTCTACCTCGTCGACTCCGCCGGAGTTTTTCTTCCCCTGCAGGAAGACGTCTTCCCCGACACCGACGACTTCGGACGAATCTTCCGCAATAACGCCGTGATGAGCGCCATGGGCATTCCCCAGATCACGGCCATCATGGGCATGTGTGTCGCCGGCGGCGCCTATTTGCCGGTAATGACCGACACCGTGCTGATGACCGAAGGGTCCGGGTTGTTTCTGGCCGGCCCCTCCCTGGTGCAGGCGGCCATCGGCCAGAAAACCGGGGCCGAAGAGCTGGGTGGGGCCGCCATGCACGCCGAAATCTCAGGAACCGTCGACTTCAAAGAGCCCAACGATCATATGTGCATGGCGCGCTTGCGCTCGCTGGTCGCAAAGATGGGACAGCGTCCGCCCGCATCGCCTGAAGCTGAGCCCTTTCGCCGCCGTCCGTTCGATGCCGATACCGATGCGCCCAAGTACTCGGCTGAAGACGTCTACGCGCTGCTCAATCCAGCCCCGGGCGCCAGCAACGTTTACAACATGCGCGAGATCATCGCGCGCATCGTCGATCGCAGCGAGTTCGACGAGTACAAAGAGGAGTTCGGCCGCACCGTGCTTTGCGGATACGCCTGGATCGGCGGCCATGCCGTGGGCATCGTGGCCAATCAGAAAATCAACCAGAACCAGACCGTCGCCATGGGGCCGGCTGCCGGCGATATGCGTATCGAGGTCGGCGGCGTCATCTACACCGAAGGCGCGCAGAAGGCCGCGCGCTTCATCATGGACTGCAACCAGAACCTGGTTCCGCTCATCTTCCTGCACGATGTGAATGGATTTATGGTGGGCAAAGACGCGGAGTGGTCAGGCATTATTCGCGCCGGCGCCAAGATGGTGACTGCGGTCAGTACCAGCGTGGTGCCCAAGATCGCCGTCATCGTCGGAGGCAGTTTTGGCGCCGGTCACTACGCCATGTGCGGCAAGGCCTACGATCCGCGATTCCTCTTTGCCTGGCCAACGGCGCGCTATGCGGTTATGAGCGGGACTTCGGCGGCTCTTACTCTCGCCGAGGTTCGCACCCGGCAGATGGAGCGCAATGGGAAAGTCCTTTCGCAAGCTGAAAAGACTGCTCTGGTCGACGAAATCCGGGCCGACTACGATGCGCAGGCCGATCCCCGCTATGGCGCAGCCCGCCTCTGGATCGACGCCATCATCGATCCCGCCAAAACGCGGGACGTGCTGATCGCTGCGCTCGAAGCCTGCTCGCTGAACCCTGATGTGCCGCGTTTTAATCCCGGCGTGCTGCAAACCTGATCGCATTTTCCCCGGCCTTCACGGGCCAATATCGATCGTTCGGCATCGTACTGATTGACAAACAAATTGGCACCCCATTCCGCAGCCAAGGAGCCTGATCATGAAACTTGATGTTGCACCGGCCGAGACGCTTTATCCGTTCGTGTTGACTGAAGACCAGGAACACCTGCGGCGCGAGATCAGGGCCTTTGCCGAAAAGGAAATCGCGCCTCACGTGATGGAATGGGACGAAGCCAGCCAGTTCCCGCTCGAGGTGGTGAAGAAGCTCGGCAAGATGGGCCTGCTCGGCATCGTGGTTCCCACCGCATACGGCGGCGCCGGCATGGGCTATGTAGACTACGTGCTGGCCATCGAAGAGATCTCCGCGGTCGATGCGTCGCTGGGCCTTACCGTCGCTGCCCACAACTCGCTCGGAACCAAGCATATTTATCTTGCCGGCACCGAAGCGCAACGCAAAAAGTTCCTTCCCCTGCTAGCCACCGGCGAGTGGCTCGCCGCCTGGGGCCTCACCGAACCCGGCTCAGGCTCCGACGCCAGCAACGCCCGCACCATCGCGGTCAAACGCGGCGACCGCTACATTCTGAACGGTAACAAGATCTTCATTACCAACGGCCATTACGCCGACGTCGCGGTCATCATCGCCGTCACCGACAAGAGCAAGGGCACGCACGGCCTCTCGGCCTTCGTGGTGGAAAAAGGAACCAAAGGTTTCCGCCCCGGCAAGAAAGAGAACAAGCTCGGCCTGCGCGCCAGCGATACCAGCGAACTCATCTTCGAAGACTGCGAGATTCCCGCAGAAAATCTGCTCGGAACCGAAGGCGAAGGCTTCATTGATGCCATGCGCGTCCTCGATGGCGGCAGAATCTCCATCGCCGCGCTTTCGCTGGGCATCGGTCGTGGCGCACTGGATGCGGCGCTGAAATACGTCAAGGAGCGCCGTCAGTTCGGCAAGGCCATCGCCGAGTTTCAGGGCATCCAATGGAAACTTGCCGATATGGCCACCGAACTTGACGCCGCCCGCTTGCTCACGCAGCGCGCGGCTGTTCTCAACGATGCCGGCCGCAAAATCACCCGCGAGTCGGCCATGGCCAAGCTGTTCGCCAGCGAGACGGCCGTGCACATCTGCAACGAAACCGTGCAACTGTTCGGCGGCTACGGCTTCATCAAGGACTACCCCGCCGAGAAGTTCTACCGCGACGTAAAGCTCTGCACCATCGGCGAGGGAACCAGCGAGATTCAGCGCATGGTGATTGCACGCGAGATTCTCAAGGTATATCCTTCGCGCGGGTAGAGATGGGGAACGCAGTCAAAATCATCGAATGTCCGCGCGACGCCTGGCAAGGATTGCCGGTGCAGATTCCCGCCGAAACCAAGGCCGCATATCTGCGCAGCCTGATTGATGCCGGCTTCACGCATATTGACGCCGTAAGTTTCGTCTCGCCCGCCGCTGTGCCGCAAATGGCCGACTCTGAGCGTGTGCTCGAATTGCTCGACCCTCCCGGCCACGTCGAAATCATCGGCATCGTCGTCAATGAGAAAGGCGCCCAACGCGCCATCCGCACCGGCCGCGTTCAGACTCTCGGTTTTCCTTTCTCCATTTCGTCGGAATTCCTGCGCCGCAATCAGCGCCAGACTCCGCAGCAATCGCTCCAGGAGGTCGACATCGTGAGCGGCATGGCGCAGGCTGCAGGCATCAACGTGGTGGCCTACATTTCCATGGCTTTCGGCAATCCCTATGATGAGCCATGGAGTACGCGCGCCGTCATCGAGGGCTGCGAACAGTTGGTGGCGCGCGGCATTCGCCAGATTTCTCTCGCCGATACCGTCGGCATCGCCGACGAGAAACAAATCGCGGATACCTTGGCCGCTGCTTTCATCGCGCAACCTGAAATCGAGTGGGGCGTTCACCTGCACGCCCGGCGCGATGAGGCTCCATCGAGAATTCGTGCCGCCTTTCAGGCTGGTTGCAGGCGCTTCGATGCCGCGCTGGGTGGGCTCGGCGGTTGTCCATTCGCGCAGGATACGCTGGTCGGAAATATCCCCACCGAAATTTTGCTTTCCACGTTGCGTGACTGCGGAGCCGAGATCCCCGCCATCGGCCCCATTGACGATTTAATTCATGCCAGCACTCACATCGCCGCCTGCGCCGGAGCTCTCGCTTAGAATCGGGCTCCGGCGAGAAATCCGGGTTGGAGAGACCTTGACGAGTTACACAACCATCATCGTTGCCAACGACGGTCCGGTTCGTACCATCACGCTCAACCGGCCGGAGCGGCGCAACGCCCTGACGCCCGAAATGCAGCTGGAGCTGCTTTCTGCGTTCGAG
>JASHYS010000237.1 GCA_030042915.1 Acidobacteriaceae bacterium | reverse complement strand
CAGCGCTGCAGAATCTCGCGGTCGTGCATCAGGAAGGCGTCGGCAATCTGCCCCAGCCGTGCAAGGGCCTCGCCGTTGTCAATGGCGATGGGTTCCTCGCTGAGGTTGGCGCTGGTCATCACCAGCGCCTTCACGCGGCGATCGGCAAAAAGCAGATGCTGCAACGGCGCGTATGGCAAAAACACGCCCAGCCACGGAATTCCCGGTGCCACTGCGGGCGCAATTCCGCATCTTTCTCGGCCGCGCGCCAGTACAATCGGCCGTGGAACCGTCAGCAGTACCTTTTCTTCTTCAGCAGCCAGCTCGCAGATGGCTCGCGCCGCATCCAGGTCGCGCACCATCACCGCCAGCGGCTTGCCGTAGCGGTGCTTGCGCTGGCGCAGACGCGTTACCGCAGCGTCATTGGTTGCGTCTACGGCCAGGTGAAATCCGCCGATACCCTTGATGGCCACAATCTCGCCCGCCATCAGCCGGTCGATCGTCGCCGTAACCGGATCTTGCGAGGCAATCTCGGCCCCATCCGGCGCGACCAGCCAGACCCTCGGGCCGCAAACTGCGCAGGCGTTGGGCTGCGCGTGGAAGCGCCGATTGAGCGGATCGTCGTATTCCGCCTGGCAGGCCGGGCACATCTTGAACTTCGCCATCGAGGTCTGAGGCCGGTCATAAGGAATGCGCCGTGTGATGGTGAAGCGCGGGCCGCAGTTGGTGCAATTCAGGAATGGATAGCGATAGCGCCGGTCATTGGGGTCAAGCAGCTCGCGCAGGCAGTCCGCGCAAGTGGCCGCATCGGCGGGAATGCCCGTGCTCACCTGGCCGCGAGCTTCGCTGGCCACGATCCGAAATTTTCCTTCTTGTCTTGGAGGAACGGGTCGAGAGACCACCGAGTCGATGCGCGCGAGCGGCGGCGCCTCGGACTCTAAGCGGCGGCGAAATGCCTCCACACGCTCTGCCGGTCCCTCAATCTCGATGGTCACTCCGCCCGTATCGTTGCCGATGAAGCCGGCCAAACCTTCTTCGGTTGCAATGCGGTAAACGAACGGCCGGAAGCCCACACCCTGCACCACGCCGCGCACCGTCAGCGCTTCGCGCCGCCGCAGCAGCCCTTCGGGCGGTTCTGGTTTTGGACGAGTTTCTTGCATGGGCAATCTCCCGCAAGCATAAACCGTTTGTGCATGGATTTCCCATCCCATCAATGAGGTGGGGGCGGGCGGGCAACCAATTGCAATTGTGGCGGCTTCCAATCGACAGCGGCAAGCGAGGAGCCGACCAAGGGGATTACCGTGTGCCGCACTTACGGTTCTTCGATCGCCGCGAATCCAAGCACGGAAAACTTCAAAGATACAAGGGGTGGAGATAGACCATGAAGAAGATCCTTTTTGTAATGGCAATGATGGGTCTGGGCGTGATGAGCGCGATGAGCTGGGCCGATGAAACCAAGGACTCAACAGATGACCGGCTGCATCACGCGGCCGAGGTTCTGCACCAGGTGATGGCCACGCCCGATCGCGGCATTCCCCAGGAAGTGTTGGACCATGCCAAGTGCGTCGCCGTAGTGCCGCACCTCATCAAGGGCGGCTTCGTCTTCGGCGCCGAGGGCGGGCGCGGCGTAGCGACGTGCCGCACCGATCACGGATGGAGCGCACCGGCTTTCTTCGCCGTGGAAGGCGGAACGTGGGGATTGCAGATCGGGGCCGAAGGCATCGACCTGGTCATGGTGATCCAGAATGACCGCGGCATGCAGCAGTTGCTGTCGAGCAGGTTCCAGCTCGGCGCCGACGCGTCGGTCGCAGCCGGTCCGGTTGGGCGCCATGCTTCTGCCGATACCGACTGGAAGATGAACGCTGAGATCCTCACCTATTCCCGCGCCAAGGGCATCTTTGCCGGGCTTACTCTGAATGGCGCGGCGGTGCACCAGGATCGGGACGCGATGCGCGCATTTTACGGCCACGACGTGGGCTTTCGCGAAGCCTTGTATGGCCACGTGCCTCCTCCGCCCGACGCCATGGGCTTCCTGAACGCCGTGCACGAGGCGCGCGAGCAGGCACGCGCGGCAGCGCAACGCTAGGCTGCGCGGCGGCCGAACTTTAGCTGCAAAACGTGAGAGAATTTTGAGCATGTCCACGTGTGTCCGCACCGCGGCGGCCGCCGTGGGGTTGACCGCTGCGGTGAGCAGTGCCGTTTGGTTGCAGGCGGGCGCCATGCCCGCCCAGCAACCCGATGCGGCCGGCGTCATTCATCGCGTCGATGCGGCAGCTCAATACCGGTATGACAACGTCTTGGGATTCACCGACGTTGAACACTACGCCATTTTCCGCGGCAACGATGAAACCCATCCCGCCGCCGAGATGACCGTCAAAACCACGTATCGCCAAGGATCCGGCAAAACCTACGAGATCCTGTCACAGAAGGGCTCGTCGTTCCTCGTCAGGGTGGGCTTGCGCCCGCTTCTCGACAATGAAAAAGACATCAACCTGCCCGGCAAGGTGGAGCAATCCTGGTTCACCTCTGCCAACTACGAAATGAAACTGAAGTCCCCTGCGACCCAGCGCATGAATGGGCGCGACTGCTACCTTCTCGATGTGATCGCCAAACGCAAGGCGACGAACATGATCAACGGAACCATGTGGGCAGATGCGCAGAGCGGAATGATTGTCCGCCTTGATGGCATCGCTACCAGAAGCCCCTCGGCACTTTCCTCTGCACCGCGGCTGATGCGCGACTATATCGACCTCGACGGCTTTCCCATGGCCGTGCATGCGCGCGCCGAGTCGAACAGCCTGTTTTTCGGCCGCACCGTGGTGACCATTGATTACAGCCAGTATCATCTGCAACTTCGCCAGAACGGCCGCTAGCTGTGAGCCGGCATCCCGGTACGTGGCTCCAGCCCCACCCGGGCTTAGTACTTCCTAATCCAACATAAACAAAAGAGATAGCCACAGACGCCCGTGACAGCAATCACGGATTGCGAAACTCCCCGGGACGTACAACAATGGTAGGCGACCCGCGTTGCCAAGCGAACCTGCTGTGGAACGTCCAATTGCGCGGTTCAGGGAGGAATTGTGCCGGCCATTACGCCCCCGCCGCTGCCCAGCGAAGACAAACGATGGAAGATCGTAAACGGAACCATGCGCAAGAACGGCTTTGCCCGCCACGCACTCATCGAGACGCTGCACACGGTGCAATCTTCGTTCGGCTACCTCGATGACGACTCCATCCGCTTTGTCGCGCTCTCGCTGCGCGTGCCGCTGAGCCAGGCCTACGGCGTAGCCACGTTCTACCACTACTTCACGCTCAAGCCGCCAGGCAAACACACGTGCACCATTTGCGCCGGCACCGCCTGCTACATCAAGGGCGCCGACCGGCTGATCGCAGCC